>JAUZPS010000365.1 GCA_030705945.1 Bacillota bacterium | reverse complement strand
GTGAGTATGTATTTAATAAAATTGATGTTGGAACGGTTGTATTTAATGAATATAATGTACTTTTATCGATGGATGATAAAGCAAAAGAGATTATACATGAATTGAAAAAGTAAGATGATGTTTTATTTAGGTATATAAAAAGCACTATTAATCTTACATTTGACGGAGCAAAATAACGAACGCTTTAAAGTTATTTTGCGATAGGCAAATGTAAAAGATTAATTGCTTTATATATAGTATCAAAAAAACTTAGCAACTGGTCGTTTCAAAAACTTGATATAATGAGTTTTCATCATACAAAACTTGAACAAGGAATTTTTTGAAACGCCCTTACTTAACGAGGTCAGGAGCACGTAAAGAATGAAAACAGCTATAATAGCATTGACCCGAAATGGGACTCAGACTGCGTTAAGATTGGCTCCAAAGCTTGACGCGGCAGTTTATGTTAAGGAAGAGTTTTCTGGGGTTATGGACTGTCTGAATAAAGATGTTATATACTTTGAAGGTCCGTTACATATTGTTGCAGGCAAGATATTTAATCAATATGAGGCCCTAGTGTTTATAATGGCGTGCGGTATTGTTGTAAGGACCTTGGCGCCTCTTATAAAGTCCAAAACTTCAGATCCGGCAGTCTTAGTTATGGATGAAAAAGGAAAGCATGTAATAAGCCTGCTTTCAGGTCATATAGGCGGAGCTAATAAACTTGCCGCAAGGGTAGCTGAAATAGTCGGGGGGACGCCTGTTATCACCACTTCAACTGATGTGAATGAGGTGATATCCTTTGATGTATTTGCAACAGAAAATAATTGTGTTATAGAAAATATAAGCAATTTAAAATATATAAGTTCGGATCTGGTGAATGGAAGGAAAGTTGGGCTATTTACTGATTGTAAAATAAAAGGCAAAATACCTGAGAATATTATCCTTATTTCAAATTTATCCGATGAAAAAATTAATGAGGTTAAATCCATTGTAGTTTTTTCAGATGTTTTAAATTTGATTAAAATTACTGATAAAAACCTTATAAATGAAGCAGGATTTAATTCTTTAAATAACGAACTGCATTTTAATGAGAATGAGAAAAAAATTTTATTTATAAGACCAAGGAACTTGATTATTGGAATTGGTTGCAAACGGGGAACGACTAAAGAAGATATAAAGAGCGCGTTGTTTGATTTGCTGGAAAAGAGTAATAGAAGTATCCATTCTATTAAATGTATATGCACCATTGATTTAAAAAAGGATGAAGCTGGACTTATTGAATTGCGCGATGAATTAAATCTAAACCTTGAAATCTTCCGACCGGATGAAATAGTTAAGGTACAAAGCCATTTTGAAGGCTCGGAATTTGTTAAAAAGATCGCCAGCGTATCATGCGTAGCCGAACCATGCGCATTACTTGGAGCTACCAAAGGAGAAATGAACGGGCGGATTATTTGTAAGAAGACTATATATAAAGGAATTACACTTGCAATTGCTAAAGAGGAGCATGAATATACTCTATGAACATACTTGTTATTGGAGTGAACTACAGACAAACGCCTGTAGAGATAAGAGAAAAACTTAATTTCAGTATTGATGAACAAAGAAATGCGGTTGTTGAAATTTCAAAACTTAAGGGCGTAAATGAATGCGCGCTGCTTTCAACCTGCAACAGAACCGAGGTCTATATTTATACCAGTTTTGCTCATTTTGACAGCAGTATTATTGAAAATAAATTATGCGAGCTTAAAGGACTTGATATTTATTATTTAAAAAAATATTTTAATGTTTTTAGCAGCTTAAAGGCTGTAAAACATTTGTTCATGGTTGCTGGCGGTTTGGATTCAATGGTTTTGGGGGAAGATCAGATTTTAGGTCAGGTTAAGGACGCTCACGAAATCGCATTGGAGAATGGTACAAGCGAGAGCGTTTTAAACACGCTTTTCAGAGATGCTGTTACCGCTGCAAAGAAAGTTAAAACCTTCACAGAAATATCGAAAAACTCAGTCTCAATAGGCTCTAATGCTGTTAAGCTTGTCGAAAGAATATTTTCTGGAGAAATGAATAAAAAGCGCGCTTTAGTTATCGGAGCCGGTAAAATAGGGTCAATAGCCTTTAAAAACCTTATGTCTGATGAATTGAAAAAAGTTTATATAACTTATAGGAATCACAAGAAAATTGAAGATAATTACGAAATGTATGATAATGTTGAGATGCTTGACTACAACATGCGATATTCAGTTATTGACGATTGCGATATAATCATCAGCGCGACCACCAGCCCCCATTATACCATAACCAGGGATTTACTAGAGAAGTCTGTGGTAAACAATAAGAAACGTATTTTTATTGACCTGGCTGTTCCACGGGATATCGATCTTGCAATAAAAGAAATTCCATGGGTCGGATATTACAATATTGACGATTTGCAGTTGGAAGTGGACAAGAATCTCGATAAAAGGCTTCTGGAAGTGTCAAAAGCTGAGGAAATTATTGATCAGTACATAATTGAGTATGAAAATTGGTATGAATTCAGAAACGTTCTGCCAATTGTAAAAGACGTTCAGAAATATACTGATGAAATTGTAACTAAAAAGATAAATTATGCCCTGACTAAATTGAAAAGCTCAAGTGAAGAAGACAAGGAACTTATAAGAAATTCAATGTCGGGTATAGCAAATGAAATTTTAAACAAATTGCTTTACTCTGTAAAAGAGAATGACTGTAAAGAAGATATAAAGGCGTATTTCAGATGTTTACGGGAAGTTATGAAAGAATGAGGCAGCGGATTTAATATGGTAGTATGGGTATTGGCCGGAACAAAAGACGCGGTTGAAATAATAAATGAAATTGCAAAGCCTGACATTAATGTCCTTGCAACAGTAACTACAGAGTATGGAAAAGAGTTAGCCGAAGTAAATAGCAAGATTAAGGTTTATCAAGGTAAGATGGATTTAGTTGCTATGCTTGATTTTGTTAGTGAACATAAAATGGATTTAGTTATTGACGCGTCCCATCCTTATGCAAAGGAAGCGTCGATTAACGCGATGAAAGCGTGCCAGATGGCAAATATTAAGTACATAAGATTTGAACGTCGGGATATTTCTGTGGATACTCGCGGAGTAATAAGAGCTAAGAACTTTGAGGAAGCTGCCCAAATAGCCTCGGAAATTAAGGGGAATATTCTTCTTACAATAGGCAGCAACAATATTCATTACTTTACTGAGGCAATACCTGATTTTAAAAACAGAGTTTTTGCAAGGATATTACCGACGAGCAAAATGCTTTTAAAATGTGAGGAAGCGGGTCTAGGACCAGGGAATATTATCGCAATGAAAGGGCCGTTTTCCAAGCAAATGAACATAGAGACGCTTAAGTATTGCAAAGCGTCGGTAATTGTTACTAAGGAAAGCGGCGAAACAGGCGGAACCGTCGAGAAGCTTCAGGCAGCGGCTCAATTAGGTATCCAGGTAATTTTAATCGACCGGCCTGACTTGGATTATACATTAAAGTTCAATGATATTAAGGAAGTTATTGATTTTGTTAATTGCAATATTGGTTAAGGCAGTATTAATTCTAAATATTGCAGAGTAAATTAATGAATGTGATAAGGAAATTCTGGGATGGATAAAATACAGAAAATATAAAGGTTAGGAAGAGTGATACGCATGGATGGAGTATTAATATTGGCTCATGGAAGTAAGAGACAGGAAACAGAAGTTATTTTAAACTCACTTGTCAGAAAGGTAAAAGAGAAGACCGGCATAAGTTTGGTTATTCCAGCGTTTCTCCAGTTTTCAGAGCAGAATTTAGAAATGGGTATAGCGGAACTTACGCGCAACGGGGCAAAAAATATCAAGATAGTGCCCATGTTCATTTTTGACGGTGTTCATGTAACAGAAGATATACCAAATGAAATAAATGAAATCAAGGCAAAATTCCCAGAAGTCAGTATCAAGATGAGCAGTCACATCGGCGACGATGATAAACTTGCGGATATAATTGTTGACAGAATAAACGCGATAGTTTCATAAGTCAAAATTTTGCAGTGTAAAGAAGAAAACTTGTATGCTGGGAGTTTTTTGAAACACTCTTAAAAAAATTAAAGGCAGGATGAATACTATGGGAAAATTAACGGTTGTTACTGGAGGAGCAAGGAGCGGTAAGAGTTCCTTTGCGGAAGAAATCGTGAAAGGTATTAGTGATAAGGTCTTATATATAGCCACAGCAAATGCCTTTGATGATGAGATGAAACATAGAATTAAAAAGCATCAGGAGCAAAGGCCGCAATCATGGGATACTCTGGAGGCATACAGGGATTTTGATAAAATTCTGAGGTCCCATCTGAAGGACAAAGAAGTGGTCATGCTGGATTGTATTACTGTAATGATAACCAATATAATGTTTGAGGAATGTCTTGATTGGAACAATATAAACATGATCGAAGTACTTAAGATTGAGGATTCTGTGAATCGGGAGATAAATAGCCTTCTTGAAATAATAAAGGATTCTGGTATACCGTTTATTATGGTTACAAATGAGCTGGGAATGGGATTGGTGCCGGAATTTCCATCCGGGAGAGCCTTCCGTGATATAGCGGGAAAGGCAAACCAACTGTTGGCTAAAGCGGCGGATGAGGTCTATTTATGCGTATCGGGAATACCTGTAAAGATCAAATAGCTTATATCAACTTACTGCTAGGGGACGAGAAATGATATTATTTAAGCGATTTATATTGATGCTTCAGTTTCTTACCGCAATACCAATAAGGGTAAGCCTTGAAGTAAGTAGCGAGGATTTTGGAAAAGGACTAATGTTTGCTCCGGTTATAGGTCTTATTATCGGTGGAATTATTGCGCTGACGCGGCATTTTCTAATAATTTTATTTCCGCCTTTAATCACAACAGCCTTAATAGTAGTGGAATACATTCTGTTAACAGGAGGTCTGCACTTAGATGGATTAGGTGATACCTTCGACGGGTTATTTTCAAACAGACCTAGGGAAAGAATGCTGGAGATAATGAAAGACAGCAGGGTAGGCACTAATGCCGTCTTAGCCATATGTTCGGTGATTCTTCTGAATTTTGCGGCGCTTTCCAATCTTGGAGCGAGTGACATATTTAAGGCTTTAATACTATTTCCCGTGGCTGGTCGGACAGCTACTCTAATTGGGGCCTCTGTCTCAAATTATGCAAGGGAAAATGGACTTGGCAAATCTTTTATAGATTTTTGTGGTTGGAGAGAAATGGTTTTAGGTTTGGTGTTTTGCTTAGCGGCGTTTTTTCTTATCCTTCGAATTCATGGATTAATATTGGCCGCAATAACAATATTAACATCATTTTTAATTTTAAAGTTATTTACCAGGAAGAT
>JAUZPS010000364.1 GCA_030705945.1 Bacillota bacterium | reverse complement strand
TCTATCAATCAATTTTTAATTTAAAGTATAATTTATTATAGCATCATCTTACTTTTTAGTCAACATCATTTAAATATTTTTTGCAAGTTTTCTATTTATTTTATTCATTTTTAAATTATCAATCTTTATTAGCACTTTTCAAAGCATTGAGTATTAATCCAAACCCTGCAGCACAGCACATCTAATCTATAATCTTATAGTTTTTTGCATAATTATCTTTAACCAAATATGCAGTAGTACATGCATATTCCTTCATTTTATCCTCTTGTCAAAATAAGAGCCTCCGCAATTTCCTTCATTGTTATTCTGTTGTCCCTGCTCTTCTTCCTTATTGCTTCATATGCTTGTTCCTCAGTGTAGCCTTCCTTCTGGACTAAAATCCATTTTGCTTTTTCTACTACTTTCCTGCTTTCTAATGTATCATTAAGCTTTTTAACCTTTCTCTCATACTCAACCACTCTCTCAAAGTTTATAAGCGAAATATCGATTACCTGGAGAATAGCTTCATCAAAAACCGGTTTTGTAATATAAGACAACACCTTTGATTTTTTCAAAAAATCAATTATGTCATCATTTCTGCGTTCTAATATTATTATACATGCCGCAAGAGTCTCTTCATCAATTATTTCCAAAACACTTCTTAATTCTTTTAAATTATTGCCTGCCTCAACTACCAGAAAATCAGGCTGGTTCGTTCTTATACACCTTAAAAGATGAGTAGGTTCCTTAAGATAGCCCATGAAATTATGCCCGTTACTTGTCAGGGTATTTTTTACAATGGATAAGGTCTTTTTATCATCCCCAGATAAAATAAACTTACCGCAATCCATAAAAACTACCTCCTCAATCCCTCATTGATATAAAACTTTTTATTTCAACCCTTTTTATCACTTTTGATAGCTCCTCCCTAATGCCTGCAAGTTCCATAAGATTTGGAGTCCTAAGACCTCTAAGTTTCCCCCTCGGATTAAAGGTTACAAGACTCATTGATTTAACGCCTAATTCCTTACATCTAGATGCTATAGTCAATAATTCCTTATCATTAATTCCCATAAAACACAATGTGGATACTTTAACAGAAATGCCGTTTTCTATGCAACGTTTAATTCCATTAAATTGTCCTCGAATTATTCTATCAGCCATTTCTTCCGAGTTAACAACTATTTCTCTTCCAGTTATGACCCTTGAGTAGAGCTTCATTAATGCTTCCTTAGTGACTGCGTTTACCGAAACATTTACCCTCTGTACATTCAATCCTTTAAGTTCTTCGACCTTTTCGTCAAGGAGCAGTCCGTTTGTACTGATACTATATATATATTCCGGCATTTCATAATTGAGTCTCTTCAATACTTCAAAAGTCTGGTTGTTACAAAGAGGTTCGCCTGGCCCTGAAATCCTGATGATCTTAATCCTGTTGTTTCTCCTTACGGAAGCAATTGCCCAATTGACAGCCTGCCTTGGAGTCATTGCCCTGCTTAAATACTCAGGACTGTTTCCGTTGTTTATACAATCCTTTTCCTTGGAACAGAAATTACACATCATGTTGCATGTTGGAGCCACAGGAAGTGATAACTCCTCAAACCATGCATTCAGCGTCTCATCAGCATAATATATTTTTTGATTTGATAAACTACTCAACATAGCTCTCACTCCTTTTGCAATAATTCGTTATTTAGTCTTCAAACTTAATCTGAGCTTATTAGATTTTAAAAACAAAAAAGCCTTTCCATCAGCAGAATACATCTGTATCAGGAAAAGCTTCTATGCTATTTGACTACAATCAGAGTAGTATGAAATTCATTCAATTATTAAAATAAATATTAGCATAAACTAAGTTTTTTTGCAAGTATTACTTTTAAAAATTTCATATTTTTCACTCAACCTTTTTCACTCAACTTTCCCACTCCTGTTTTTTATTTCAGATATTATTGTCCAGCCCCTTCTTCCTTTGCCGCTACTATTTTCACCTTTCTTCCAGGCCACCAGTTCAGTTCTCCTACTTTAACGGCTATGGCGGGCACGAACAAACTTCTTACAACAAAGGTGTCCATAAGTAAACCGACAACAGCGGCAAATCCTATTTCAAAGAGAGGTTTAATGGGAGATGCCAAGAGAGCCCCAAAAGTTCCGGCCATGATGATTCCACACGAGGTTATAATACCACCGGTTGTGGTCAACGCTCTGGCTACGCCGCCCGCGTTATCACCCGGCTTATACTCTTCCTTGACCCTTGAAATAAGAAATATATTATAATCAACTCCCAAAGCGACAAGCAGACAGAACGCAAAAAATGTTGTTGACCAGCTAAGACCCTCATAGCCCAATATTAACTGAAATACAATATAGCTTATTCCCATTGTTGTCCCATAACTTATTACAATAGTCAGAAGCAGATATATTGGCGCAATAAAGCTTCTCAACAAAAGACAAAGCACCAAGAATATACCGAACAACACCAAAAACATTATTTTTATAAAGTCAACAGCCGTTATATCTCTTACCTGATCAAATGTAGCAGATATTCCGCCTACATGAATTTCAGCCCCGTCTATATAAGACTTCCTTATTGTTTCTTCCGCAACCCGCCTTATCTCTTTTGATGTATCCAAAGCTTCAATCCTGTATGGCGGAATTGATAATATGACATTTAGAACCGTACCTTTTGAATCAGAAGATATATAATCCTGCATTCCTTTCTTAAATTCAGCAAACTGCGCTTTATACTCGGGAGCTATTTCTTCTACATTTGACGGCAAAAAGAAGGTCTTGTCATCAGACTTGTTCGCTTCATAATATTCATCCGCAAACTTCTTTAACTTATCAAGTCCTTCAGTCATCTTGGAAACATCCTCCTTGCTCAAATCAAAGCCGGAAGACGCTTTTTTAAGATTATCCATTGCGCTAGTTATTTGATCTCCAGCGGTCTGCTGGCCTTCTTTTATTTTTTCCAATGCGACTAGAACCTGGCTCAGAGCTGACGATGACTGGTTTATACCTTCATACACCTTGGAGAGTCCGTCCTTAGCGTCCGAAATACCTGTATTTGAATTTGTTATGCCTTGCTTGATGCCGCCCAAACCGGTGGATATCTTGTCTATATTTCCCAATACGCCTTTAACGGTTAAATATGCCGTCTGGTAATTCACATTCTTCGCCATTTCCGGCTGAGATTTTGTAATTGTCTCAAGACTCTTCTGCGCATTCGCCAGAGCGGTATTCACTTTATCTATACCGCCAATAGCGTTGTCGACGCCCGAGGACAGCTTTTCCATTCCTCCGTTTAATTTTGAAAGACCATTTACAGCGCCGTTTGTTCCATCGCCCAAACTTCCCAGCCCATCATTTATATGGGAAATCCCTTGTATAGTTTCCCCAGTGGCATCTGTTAATTTACCAAAATCTCCATTGCCTGATAAATCCTGAGACATTTTTTTGAGCTGATCAAGTTTATCCAGACTATCAGCAGAAATGCCTGATTTACTTGAACCTTCAAGTCCTTTTGAGAACATGTTTAAGTAATTTGATACAGTAACCTCATTTCTTTTTGTTCCATCCGGCCTAGTAGCCGAACGGACCTTTGCCACATTATCAAGCTTAGAAACATTGTCGGCTATTGCCTCAATGACTTGCAATGACTTGTTATCCCACATATCCTTATCAGATTTTATTACAATCTTTACAGGCAGTATTTCACCCTGGCCAAAGTGAGCGCTCATAACATTAAATCCCTTAACGCAATCCGCTGACGCAGGCATTTCACCCAATTGGTCAAAAGAACGCTGAAGCCCTTTTACAGAAATCAGAAACGGAGTAAATATTATAAGACAGACAATAATAAACCTTGCAGGCCTTTGAGTAATCATTGCCGATAACTTAAACCAAAATGCGCTTTGCTTCTTTTCCGGCTTTGTTTTAGATGGATGGACAGGCCAGAAAATCTTTTCGCCGAGCACGGAAATAATTGCCGGCGTTAGAGTCAATACAGCAAGCAAAGTTATTGCGACTCCTATTCCGACGCTAGGTCCCGTGGTCTTATAAAGTCCGAATTTTGCAAGATACATCAGAGAAAACCCTATTATTACGGTGCCGGCGCTTGAAATTATGGCTTCACCCGTGCTTGGAATTGAACTTCTCAACGCGTCGTTCTTTTCCTTGCCAGAGGCGAGTTCTTCCCTGAACCTGGAAATAATCAACAGGCAATAATCAGTGCCCGCTCCAAAAAGCACGGCGATAAGAAATGTCTCAGTGAAAGATGATACCTTTAATCCTAACTGAGCTAACCACCCTACAATTCCTCGGGATATAAGAAATGAAATACCTATAGTCATTAAAGGAACCAGTGGCGCTATGGGGGATCTATAGATCAGCAACAGCACAATTATTAAGAGAATTACAGTAATAATTCCCGTTATCTTCATACTTTTATTTACTGTCTGGTGCTCTTCCTGCACAATCGCCGCATCACCGGTAACATTTACGGATAACTCAGCCGGAGCCACCGGCGTGTCGCTGAACCTATGCGCCGCGCCCTGCTTAAAACCATCTCTTATTGAAATTATCGTCTGGTCAGATTCCTCCGTATACATTTTTACATTGAGGTTAAGAACCATTAACGCAGACATATTGTCCTTGCTGTACATATAGTTTTCAAGCTCTTTCTTCGAGGCTGGAGATACAATATCGGATATTCTATAATCGTTTTTATGTTTTGTAAAAAACTCTTCCAGGTCCACCATATACTTTTTATCAGCGCTAGTCAGACCCTTTTTATTCTCCAATACAATAGAAAGGCTGCATTTCCCGCCCTTACTCGGAAATAAATCGTTATATAGAGTATTTGCTTTAATCGGATCGCTGTCTCCTGGTAAAAAGCTCTCCTGATCACTGCTTGCAATTTTAGAAAGAGACGGCGCCAGCAATTGAACGCACAGCAGAATAATGACCCAAAAAGCTATCAGAGCCCATCTGAATTTTAGAATAAATCCACTTAATTTACTAAGCATATAGCTCCTCCTGAATAAAATATTGTCCATTGATTGCCCAAAACATTTTTAAACATCAACTCAACTTAAGATTAAAATACTTTGACTTAATTTGTCAACGTAATCTTCTTTGCAACATATAAAGATAGATGTCTTTTCGACAAACACAAGCAAAAGAATAATAGGAATTTATGCTCATACTAGGTAAAAATAAATACCTCTTGCAAATTATTTTCCTTTTTCAGTTGTTCAGCGCAACTATATAAAAAGCAATTAATCTTTTACATTTGCCTATCACAAAATAACGTTAAAGCGTTCGTTATTTTGCTCCGTCAAATGTAAGATTAATAGTGCTTTTTATATAGTTAAAACTATTTTACATT
>JAUZPS010000363.1 GCA_030705945.1 Bacillota bacterium | reverse complement strand
TTTACCAGTTCTTTATTCTTTAATGTAAATAAATTTTTCCGTATGAATAATAAAAAAGAAAACGCTGAAATCCAGTGACTCGTGATTTGGTCAGTGTAGAACAAATATTATAGATATTTCAATAGCGCCCTTTTTATTGAATACTTATTTATTAATTAAAACAGACAATTGTATTAATTAGTGATATAATAAGTTGATTACAAAAATAGAAATTGTGCTTCTCGTTTTGGATGGTGGTCTTGATTATATTCTGACCATTATTCTATTAATACTTAAGTGTTGCGAAGAGTGGATTACTTTGTTAATCCACTCTTTTATTTATATGATGTGTTCCGGGAAGCTTGACCACCTTGTCTGTATAAAATTGTGGAGTGGATTTTACAAATAAGAAGGGATGAATAAACTATGATTGAACCATCAATAAGTTCATTGCTTAAAAAGGTTGACAGTAGGTATACACTATGTATTCTAGCGGGTAAAAGGGCTAGGCAGTTGACTAGTGGCGCGAATAAATGTACAAAATGTAGCTCTAATAAGGCTGTAACAGTCGCAGTTAGCGAAATTAATGAGGACATGATAACTTATGTGAGGACAAAAGTTGGAATTAAGTAGTCTTTATACAATAAAAAACTTAAAAATGATAGTGTGTAATATGCATTATTTCACAGTAAAATTGGACACAATTTACTAATGACTAGTAGTGATTATATTGATTTTTATCTATTTTAAATATTAGCCACTATAAATATAGATGTATATAAAGAGTAAACGGGAAAGGTGGTAGCTTAATGTCGTTTAAGAACCCAGATAGGCTAAAGAAAAAGAAGAATATAGTTAAGAAAGTTACAAGGAAGTCTAAAATGACTGGTAAACCTAATTCAGTGAAGAAACCATAATAAAGCAAGTAAAAAAAATCATATATTTCAAAAAATATTAATGGAGGTGTTTTGTATCAGAAAAAATGAACTACCAATGAATGAAGAGATAAGGGATAGAGAGGTTCGATTAATTGATGCTGATGGGGCTATGCTAGGTATTATGACATCTATGGATGCGCAAAAGCTGGCAATATCAAAGAACCTCGATCTTGTTAAAATAGTACCAAATGCAGTACCGCCAGTATGCAAAATAATGGATTATGGGAAATGCATGTATGAAAAGATTAAAAAAGATAAGGAAGCCAAGAAAAATCAGAAGGTCGCTTCAATTAAGGAAGTAAGAGTATCTGCTAAAATTGAAGAGCATGATTTTGACTTTAAAGCAAAAAGCGCATATAAGTTCTTACAGGATGGCTATAAAGTAAAAGTCAGCATAAAATTTAGAGGCAGAGAAATGCGATTTACTATAGCGGGTAAAGAAGTACTTGAAAAATTTGCTCTTGCGGTTATAGATGTTGGAACTATCGAACGGCAACCAATGCTTGAAGGAAGAAGTATGATAATGATATTGAATCCCAAAAAACAGTAAGGAGAATTGATATGAATCATTGGGGAGAAAAAAGCTTAAAAATAGGCAACTTGACGGCAAGGTTACCGATTATACAAGGTGGAATGGGAGTTGGGGTCTCATTGAGCAGACTTGCATCAGCAGTCGCAAATGAAGGAGGTATCGGTGTTATCTCAACAGCAGCTGTTGGAATGATGGAAACAGACTTTTCTACTAACTACCTTGATGCAAATATAAGGGCGCTTAGAAAAGAAATAAGAAAAGCTCGAGAGTTAACCAAAGGAATAATAGGTGTAAATATAATGGTTGCCCTATCAAATTTTGCAGATATGGCTAAAACTGCAATAGAAGAAGGCGTAGATATTATATTCTCTGGAGCTGGGTTGCCGCTTAATCTCCCTTCATTTTTAAAAGAGGCGAAGGATACTAAGCTTGTTCCTATTGTCTCTTCAGCAAGAGCCGCGAGTATTATTGCTAAAAAATGGGTGGAAAAATACCAATATGCTCCTGACGCTGTTGTCGTTGAGGGACCTCTGGCAGGAGGGCATCTGGGATTTAAAATTGAGCAAATCGAAGATCCTAATTATAAACTGGAGAAACTAGTATCAGAAGTGATTAGCGAATTAAAAAATGTTGAAGACAAGATAGCCAAGCCTATCCCTGTAATAGCTGCAGGCGGCATATATACTGGAGAAGATATCTATAAATATATTCAACTTGGAGCTTCAGGAGTGCAGATGGCAACACGCTTTGTAACTACTATAGAATGTGATGCTTCTCTAGAATTTAAAAATACCTATATTGAATGTGAAAAGGAAGATATGGGAATTATAAAGAGCCCTGTTGGGATGCCAGGAAGAGCAATAATAAATAAGTTTATAAAAGATGTAGAAGCAGGAGCTAAAAAGCCATATAAATGTCCATACCACTGTATTTTCACGTGTAAATATGAGACCAGTCCTTATTGCATAGCCCTTGCATTAATAAATGCAAAAAAAGGAAATATGAAACATGGATTTGCTTTTGCTGGTGAAAATGCTTATAGAGCTGAAAAAATTGTCTCTGTAAAGGATTTAGTAAACTCTCTTGTTGAAGAGTATGAGTGTGTTGTATGAACTTAATACTTTTAGTTAAATAAATATAAATAAATGAAAAGACTAGTTGGTTTGTTGTAAATAAATGTGGTTGATTGTTCGCTTTTAATTGGAATAAGCTATAGATGACTGGCATTGCATGATATAATTCTAGAAAATTTGGAGTAACGTAGAAATATGTATTGATTATTTTTTCGAACCATGATATACTTATAAAGTTAATTACTATATTTGAAACGGATTATTTTTTGAATACAACTCTCTTTAGTTTTTTTGGAGTGGGTAGTTATGAATTTTATGATCCAAATAAATTAAGGAGGTATAGTAGATATGGCTGATAAGGTATTAAGTTGTAAGGATTGCAATTCAGAATTCGTTTTTAGTGAAAGTGAACAGACTTTCTATAAAGAAAAGGGATTCGATAATGAACCGCAGAGATGTCCTGATTGCAGAAGAGCAAGAAAGCAACAGAGAAACAACAATAATAGAGGCGGTTTCGGTGGAAATAGAAGTTTTGGCAACAGGTGGTAGTTAGGAGGAGAGTTTAATCTCTCCTTTTTATGTTTTTATTGTTTAATTTATCATTTGCTTTAGCATAAGTTGTGTTAAATTTATGCAATACATTATTTATTATATCGCGGGGTGGAGCAGTTGGTAGCTCGTCGGGCTCATAACCCGAAGGCCGTTGGTTCAAGTCCATCCCCCGCAACCAAATGTATCAAGGCTTTCAAGGTTTTAAACTTTGAAGGTCTTTTTCGTTTTACACACTATTTACACACTATCACGAAAATAGGGGACTTAACTTCTCCATTGCTGCCTTTTTAATATAGGGTAACACATGGGAATATACGTCCAAAGTAAATGAAACGCTGCTATGTCCTAATATTTCGCTTACGGTCTTTGCAGGAATACCAACTTCTAAAGCCCTTGTTGCGAAGCTATGCCGGAGGCAGTGGAAATTTGCATTACTTATTTTAGCTTCCTTACAAAGCCTATTATCAAATTTAGCCAGTAAAGAAAACGGCGAGTAACATAAAGGGGCTAAACGTACGGAGTCCTGATAAATTTTTAAAGAGTTTTTGGAATTGGGGAATTCATGCAAAAAGACTTTTCATGCATTCTTTTTTTGTACGTGTATTTCCTTACTCGACATTGCGAAAATCAATATTACTCCTTACTATATAAAAAGCGCTATTAATCTTACATTTGACGGAGCAAAATAACGAACGCTTTAACGTTATTTTGCGATAGGCAAATGTAAAAGATTAATTGCTTTTTATATAATTCATTTTTGCAACTGATATAGAAAGTTTTTCGTAATAAAAATCATACTATATACATTGACATTCTATGCATATAGAATATAATTATATATAGAAAACATTGGAGGTGATTATTTGTTTGTAAATAATGGTATCAAGGGGAATATGACTTTGATTTTGCTTTCATCACTTATGGATGGTGAAAAATATGGTTATGAAATTACAAAAGAAATAGCCAGACTTACAAATGACGAAATTCTATTGAAGGAGGGTAGCCTATATCCTGCCCTGCATAAATTAGAAAAGGAGGGTTTAACAGAAAGTTTTTGGCAACAACAAGAACCGGGGAAACCAGGTAGGAAATATTATAGAATTACTGATAATGGCAGAAAGACAGTTGAGGAGGAACGAAAGAAATGGAGTTCATTTATAGGAACAATGGGGAGAATAATATATGGAGAACAGAATTCCTGAATTCGATGGATACTTGTCTGCCTTATCAGAAGCGTTGAATACAAATACTGAAATTAATAAATGCATATGTATGGAGATAAGCCAGAATCTTTATGATAAGTATAATGAATACTTGATTAAAGGGTACGGTCTTAAAAACAGTGTTCAGTACACTATTAGGACTTTCGAGAACCCAGTTAAATTAGCAAAAATGTTTAATAAGATTTATAAGGAGGAGAATGTCATGCCAGATGTTAAAAAAATAATTTACAATAAGGGGATAATCATTAGCAGTTTTATTATAATCTTTTTAATGACGGTATACGGATTTGTGTTTTCGCTATATAACTTTGTACTTCTTGCAGGTAAGGATTATGGCAGTTTAGGGTGGCATGCTATTGATTCAAACGTAATCAATAGCCTTCTTTTATCAACAACTTTGTTAGTTTTATATGTCGGATGTCTATATAACATTATTTTTAAAAAACTACTTCCTCCTAAAATTATAATATGGACGGCGTATATAAACTTTTTCCTTGTTATGCTTTTTAACTTTGCAACAAAATAAGCATATAATACAATTATTGTATATAAATTATATCAAAATAAATGAACATATAATTCTATAGAGGCGAAAGCCTCTATCTTTACGCTGTTCCCCGGATTAGTGGTAAATTGGTGGCAAAGTGGTATTATAAAACAAAATTAGTACTTTACAGTTGCTTCCATATTCTTTATCACCTTAACAATTCAACCAGAAAACAAATCTGATAAATGGCTTAAAAAGCTGTTACTCATCCACGGAGTTTTTGCGGTGTCATGTATACTTATGCCAATGCTTGGTATCTTCAAATCAGATATGGCAGGTGGTGAAATAATTGGCATTTTAGTATTGGAATTTTGGTGTGTTTATTTTTGTCCTGTATGCCTTAAATCGTGTAGCCTTATATCAGGGAGCGAATGACGGGTTAAAAACTTCTTAAAAATATCAGTTATGCTATCAGGGCGGATAACGCGCCCATTCCATGTTGTAAAAACCCATTCAGTAATAATCTTTTAAAGTCTATTACCAAAATCAAGAATATTAAAGCTACAACCCATATCAAAAATGTTAAAATAT
>JAUZPS010000362.1 GCA_030705945.1 Bacillota bacterium | reverse complement strand
CGTTTGGATCTGCCTTATGAGCTGCTATAAATGCATCTTCAATATACTTTTTACCTTGCTTTTGCCCAAAGATGGACGCTCCATCCTGACCGTTGGTTCCAATGGCATTGATACGATAGGTGCCATCTTTCTGGAATGCTTCGTTCACTACATCCCACGCATAAATATTACCTTTGAAATGGGTGGCGACATTGTTAATATAGGTCTCCATCATGCTCTTTGTGCCATCAACCCATCCCGGATTATACTTATGCCATACGAATGCATGACCATGGACTACCATATTGTTGGATTTAGCAAAATTCACCACGCTGTCCCCACCACTATAATTGTATTGATTCTGACTTGGTGATATTGCGCCGATTTTCATATTATTCTCACTGGTTACAATATCAAACTCGGTTTTTACTATGTTTTGGTCACTGCTGCTCATATTTGCAGGGATTGCGCACCCCACATAAATTTGCCTGCCTTGTTTCCTTAATTTATCTGCTAATACACGGAGAGGTTGATCTGTACCAGCGCTTGGTTGGATCTGTGATGGTGTTGGAGTTGGCGTTGGCGCTTGAGTAACAGAACCACCTACATTAATTGTCATTTTCACATCAGATTGTCCACTGCTTTGATATCCTTCTGTTACAAGGGAAACCTCATACATCTTACCCATTTTCATTCCTTTAGCTTCCCACGCTTTAAAGTGATCGCTTACAGATATGGTACCGCTTGTCCTTTTCTGCTGACGTACGCTCCAATATTGCTCAAAGGTTGCCGTTCCCTTGATGGAAGGCTGGTTTGTTCGGGTTGTCTCATACAAGTCATATACAGCGCCATCGACGGTAATTGTACCCTTTGATGTTGATCCCGGTGGCCTCCAACTGCCCCAGCTCTCTACTATGTAATATTCTACCAGCGGGCTGCTTGTCCATCCGTAAACAGCCAGATAAGAATTTCCATTAGGCTGGTAGTTGGCATTGAAGTCTATTGAAATATTCCCCAATTCTTGCCAGGTTTTTGTTTCGTCGTATTTCTTCCCCGTACGGAACAAAGCATTATTGATATTGCTCCATGAACAGCTGTAGTTACCACCGCCGTTTAAAGTCATGCTTGTTGTTCCATTATCCTTCCATAGTTCAAAGTCATAGCCGTCAATGTTGCCGGTCTTATTTTCCGTGTACGTAGTTGCTGCATTGGCGTTTGTGGAAAACAAGGTACACAAGATGGTAAACGTTGTAATAATCGAAATAATTACCATCATCTTTTGTTTCATTCTACGATCCCCCCTCCATTATAATTAATTTGTTTTGAATCGGTCATAAATACTCATGCCGATCTGAGTAAAAACCAATAAATCTGTATTACATTTACCTTTCACAAAAGTCCAATAGGGGCTTTGTTAATTTTTTCTGCTAAATGTAAGATTAAAAATGGTTTTTATCTATATAAAAAGCACTATTAATCTTACATTTGACGGAGCAAAATAACGAACGCTTTAACGTTATTTTGTGATAGGCAAATGTAAAAGATTAATTGCTTTTTATCTAATTTAATTATAATTAATGTAAACAAATAATCAAAGGTTTTTTTTATTTTCCATATACATTTAATATAAACGCAAAAAAATAACTCCACATATGCTAGGTATGTGAAGTCGCTTTGCTTTCATTGCGGTCAGCCATGGTCTATTCCATAGACGCTTTTAACGCTTCTGACATTGATATTTTACTTATTTTTCTTCTGCTGACCGACTTTGAAATCTCATAAGCTAAATAAATCACTACGAATCCCGCAATTAAGTAAGCATAGCTTATAGAGATCGGAAAGGCGAAATTTAAATCCTTTGTGATAGAATTAAACAGGGCTTTCAGGGATCCAAACATGACAGGTATTCCAACTATATATCCAATGATGACAATGATTGTAGAACTGTTTAGGATCAAAGAGTTTAACTCTTTTCTTTTATATCCGAATACCTTCATTAAAGATATATTTTCTTTATTTTCTTCAATTATCAGTGATGTTACAACAAAGATGATAATTAGTCCTATTAAAAATGACATGAATGATAAGACTCCAATCATCGACTGTAACGGTTTAGTCATCGTGTCAAAGCTCTTTTTTAAGTCGTCTATGGTGGAAGCGCTCAGGATTAAATTTTCTGAAATATTGATTTTCTCATTGCTCCAAAGACCAATATAGCTTCCCTTCGGATACTTTAAAAGTTCGTTTAACTTATCAAGAGGCATATAAATATTCTGTCCCACATAAGTTTCCGCGATGCTATCTACTGTTATCTTATACTCTCTGGAGTCAAGCTTGTTTATTACCGTTATCACATCATTAGCCGCAATATTAAGCTTATCAGCTAAAGGTCTTGTAATAATCACTCCTTTAGAGTCTAATCTTTTGCCTGATTTGTCCTCAAGGTTTAAATATTTTGTAGCAGGATTTACTCCATATATATTAAACACCATTTTATCGTCAGACTTTACAGTAAACGGTGAAACTGTGAAGGCTTCAGCGCCATTAGGTATATCCTTTTGTAAAGAATTCATCAGATACTCATATTTATACATGAAAGTCTTTTCATATGCGTCTTTCATAAGTTTATCCATTGAACTTTTCGTACAAAATCCATAAAGCAGCAAGACTGTCGCAAGAATCACTCCAAGCAGCAGGAAGCTTATTCTAGGGATGCTCCTTAACTGCTCCCTTACCTTGAACTTGGTGTTGAAATTAAGCCTTTCCAGTTTCAGATTTCTTTCGATGATACCAACTTTTCCGCTATCTTTTCCACCTTTCATCAGCTCCACAGGCGAACTCTTTAGCGCCTTGTTCACAACGAATAATCCGCTTGCTCCTAAGAAAAACACAGGTAGAACAACGCTTAAAACAGCATAAACAGGATTAAAACTTATTGAATTAACAGGCATATTAAAGTACTGAATCATAAAATCAATCATGGGCTTTATTGTGACAGCTCCTAAAATTGTTCCTAATAGTCCCCCAAGAACAGCAATGATCATGGGATAAGATAAATAATGAAGCATTATCTCACGCTTCTTGTACCCTAGCGCATAAAGAGTTCCAATAATTATTGACTCTCTTTTTAGCATCCTCCACATAACTATACCAGTTAGAATACATGTCAGAAGAAATATCGCCGTAGGTAAAGTCGCGCTGATTGAGTCAATGCTCTGAACTTTAGCGCTGACATATATTACTCTTGGATTTTCATTTATGTTGGACCATTTAATTATAACTACCTTCTCATCTTTAAGATAATTTTTAAACTGGGAAATTTGGTTTTGTAAGTTTGCTTCATTTCTAAACTTGATACTGTAAACGAAATTTCCCTTGTTCAGGTTTTTAAAATCATCTTTGCCGATTACTGCTATCCCAAAACTTTTTGGATTATTTACCAGATCCCCTTCGTTCTTTATGGGATAGATATAGTTTGGCAAAGACATAAATCCAGACACTCTAAACATTTTGTCAAATACTTTATAACTGTCTCCAAGCTTTATATTATTTGCCTTAGCGAATTCCGGATCTAAAAGTATATCATTACCAGTAAGATTACTACCCTTAATAACTGCAGGTAAATTTATCTTAGTATTCTGCGAAAATACTCTTATAACCTTCCCCTCTTCTACCTGATAGTCGGCAACCCTGTTTTCTTCAATAAGCATATTAAATTTGGATTCAAGCATAGAAGTATCGGTGATCTTTTTGTCAGCTATGAAATTCGCGTCTTCCTGGACATAATTTTTTTGAAAATCATTCAGAATGTCTTTCATATTAACTGCAACCTGATTTAGCATGGTAAATAATAGACTGCTTATAATTATCAGCAGAAGTGAACCAATATACTGGGCCTTACTTTCAAACATGGCTCTCTTTATCTTCTTATTTATAACCATTACCACTCAATCCTTTCAGCCGGAACAGTCTTTTCATTGACTGTTTCTTCGATTATTTCGCCGCTTCTTACCTTATATACCCTGTTTGCCATAGCGCTTATTGCAGTATTATGAGTAATCATTATTATTGTGGTTCCATAATCCTTATTAATTCTCTGCAGCAATTTTAATATTTCTCGTGACGTTGAAAAATCCAACGCTCCAGTAGGTTCATCACAAAGCAGCAGCTTCGGCTTTTTTATTACCGCTCTTGCAATGGATATACGTTGTTGTTCACCACCGCTGAGCTCCCTTGGAAACCTGTATCTTTTATCCAACATTCCAACTGCCTTCAACACCTCATCCACTGTCAGCGGCGATTTGCTTATATTAGCTACAACTTCGGTATTTTCACCCGCCGTAAGGTTTGGAATCAAATTATAAAATTGAAATATAAATCCTATTTGCTCTCTTCTATACTCAGTTAGTTGATTGTCATTAAATCCTGCAATATCTGTGTCGTCAACTAAAACCCTCCCTGAATCGCAGCGGTCAATTCCGCCTATAATGTTGAGCAAAGTAGATTTTCCTGAACCCGAAGGCCCCAGAATCACACCAATTTCACCTTTATCAAGCTTCATATTGACGCCCTTTAGAACCTGGGCGTCTACTTCCCCTGATCTGTAGCTTTTTTTGATATTCTCCGCATTTAAAAACATCTATTTAGCCCCCATTCCGTTTTTAAGCAATTCAATCATTGCTTTGATATCCTTATCATACACTTCAAAATCCCCATCGACTATGTCGTCTCCAGCTTCTCTCGCCTTGATCATGAGGTATTCCTTAATTTTTGTGGACGCTCCTGTAACAAACAAACTCAGCATTCTGTCATCAATATCCTGTCTGATATGACCCTTTTTTTTGCCATCCCTTATTAACCCAATAATATATTCATTAGCGTACTTAAGCATGACGCTTACAGACTCGTCAGTCAGATTCTTGTATTTACCAAGAAAAACATCCTGGATAAAAATAACAAGCTCTCTTTCTTCCCTCATTTGCAGCCATGCATCCTTTGAGCTCGAATATAAATAATCAAAAACATCCGTTGTCGCATTTTTATATGAACTGTATATGTCATACTTTTTCATCAAATAATCAGTTGACCATTTTACCGAAAACAAAAACAACTCCTTTTTATTTTCAAAATACTGGTATATACTTCCCTTAGCGACAGCAGCATTTTTTGCTATTAATCCGATATTAGCCTTCTCAAAACCGTGAGCTGAAAACTCATTGATGGCGGCTCTCATGACCTTCTCCTGCTTCTCGTCATCAAGGATAAAGAAAGTTTCTTTAGGCAAACCTGATCACCTCTTATCTGTGTTTTACAAGTTAAGTCATATGACCAACCAGTCATATGACTCTATAGTCATATTATAATACTAACTATTTATTCAGTCAATAGATATTGGTTTGGTG
>JAUZPS010000361.1 GCA_030705945.1 Bacillota bacterium | reverse complement strand
CATTGATGCGCATATGGATTGGGACACTGGACCGCTTGGTGTAGGTGTTCATATGGCCAGCAGTGGGTATGATAGAATCAAGATTTTTGATGATCCACGCTATGATCTTGTAAAGAATCCGGAAACAGGTGGCTATGACCCTGTAGATTCCGGATCTGACGATGGAAGCCAGCGGTTTAAGAGAACAGAACAAAAGACAAAAGATGCTATTGCACAGTTTATGAAGGATGTTAATTACTGTGCATCTAAAAGTCAGACATTTTAGAGATGTGTATGGAACTATTCAAGGAAAATGAGTAAGAGGGGGATATATGGCGTTTCAAAAAGGTTTGATCAGCTTTTTAATTATAATATTTACATCTTTAATTCTAATAACGGTAGGAATTGTACTTTTTGTTAAATTCAGAAATGGGTTTAATGCAGTAAGAGGTTTAAGCATTCTATTGATTTTAATTGGAATTATAATGATACTTTTTTCAAAAAAAATGTGCGCTAGAAATGCCAGATTGAAAGGAAATATAGATGTAACCCCAATGAAAGAACTGCAGATTTCTTCAAATATAGGTATTCATTTATTATAGCTTTGAATTTTCCATATGCGATAATTATTACTGTCTGACATGAAAATATCGCCATTAACATCTATTGCCAAATCTCTAGGCTTGGAAAAAACGACATTATAGCTTGATGTGGAAGATAAATATTTATCGCTGTTTTCTACTGAACCGGCAATTGTTTCTACATCAACCAGGTTACCATTGTTCATTGCAATCCTCCTTAAAATATTGCTATCAATAACATACATATAATCTCCATGCGCAACAATTTTCCTTGGAGCAAAAAATCTGTTGTCAGCACCGTCTATAAAATGTTTATCACCTTTTTTTCCGGCGAAGATCCCAAACGTTTTAAGCGCTTTATTCCATTTGTATATAACGCCGTCGTCAAAGCTTGAAACATAAAGGTTATCATATTTATCCAAAGTAATACTCTCGATTATTTCCTCATACTTTTCCGACCTTTTTTCTGAATTTAATCTATCAACAAAGGTAATTTTGGTTAGGATCTTGTCTGAAGCGCTGACATGTTGAAGAACATACATATTCTCAGAGCTGTCAAAAGCAAAATCCGATATGTTAAAACGGGATTCGGTATCCTTATAGATCAGGAATGGTTTGTTGTCTTTTAATACATATATTTCCGAAACCATTTGCTGTTTTTCATTTTCATATGGTTTTACCGAAAAATAAATATTTCCGCTGGAAGTTGTTTTTACCAGATCAACTTCCTTTCCAACTTCAAGGGTTTTCACAAGACCTTCCTTGATGAGTCTGAGACTTTTAAGATCAGCAACATACAGCTCCCCATGCGCGCCGAATGATAAACTTGTTGGTTCGGCAAGTATTGCAGTTTTTAAAGGTCCGTCAGGCGCGTTGCCGTTCAGATCGTCATGCTGGCCGGTTCCTGCAAAAGGATATACATTAATATTTTTTAAATATTTCAAGTTTATATTGGTTTCGTTAAAACCATCCATATGTTTGTTAACCAATACAGTCAGCTTTATCGGCTTTTTGTTATAAGTTCCGTCAAATTCGGTTTTACCTTCTTTGAGAGGGAGTATTTTACCATCTTTAATGGTTGCAATATCAGAATTTAGATATTTCCATTCTATATCAGATGCTTTTAAATCTACCCTGTCACCGTCAGAGTATTTTTTTTCTAATTTGTAGGAACCGGTCTGATTCAGAGAAATAGACATTATTTGCGGGGTAAGCAGTAGGAATGCTGAGTTCTCTCGTTTTAAATCAGTAAAGCCTAAATATATGGATGAGAAAGATATAATTGTCATAATTATACTGGAAGCGAAAATTATGCGGTTAATTCTTCTTAATTTTTTATTCAACACACCCTTATTTATATTGTTTAGATCGGATAATAACTCATTAACACTTTGATATCTGTCTTCAGGGCTATATTCAATGCATTTTCGTATAATATAATCCATGTTCCTTGATGTCTTACTGTTTGTTTGAGATTGCCGGGCAATATCTGATTCAGGAAAGCAGCCAGTCAGCAGATGGTGTAATGTTACTCCAAGGCTGTATATATCAGAGCGGACATCGGAAGCGCCGCTGGTCAATTGCTCGGGCGCAGCATACAATGGAGTACCTGCTCTTACGGTATCTTTCCTGCCAGTACCCTTGTATTCTCTGGAAATTCCAAAGTCAATCAGAACCGGCCTGTTGTCTCTAGTAATAATCACGTTATGTGGCTTCAAATCTCTGTATATAATTGGTGTAGGAAGGGTGTGCAAATATATCAAAACTTCACAGATTTGTTTAGCCCATGCTATTACTGTTTTTTCAGCAACAGAACCTTGGGTTTCCAGAATCTTGTTTAATGGAATGCCCTCAATGTAACTAACAACAATGTATTTTCCTTTATCGTCCTCAAAAACATCAGCAAGTTTTGGAAGACAAATATGATTTAATTTTTCAAGTATGCGTTTTTCTGATAAAAGCTCATGACTTGAGGTTTTAGCCATGTGTTTGAGAGCCCAAAGGTTTCCAAGTTCGATGTTTCTGCAGAGGTAAACCACACTTGTAGCGCCTTCACCCAAAATGCGTTCTATCTTATATTTATTCTTTACAACTTTACCGATCATATTTTCCATATTATTCGTATTATGCTCCTGATATCATAAATTATTTTGTATCAGTAGAACTTGTATTTTCAAATTCATACACCTTAGCAGTATTCTCAAAAGGATCAGGCATTTTTTGCTTGTCAACCTCCAAAACTGAATCTTCTTCAAGTTTTTTTTCAAGCTTTTTGGGTGTACCTGAAAAGTTTAATTTAAAATACAAGATCAAAAGGATAACATTTATGATTAAAGATCCCAAGCCTATAAATATGTATATATACTGAAACGTCATAAAAATCCTCCGACTTGTCGGCAGCAAGCATTTTTTCCGCATATATAAATCTAACGTTTGATAGAATAAATACTCCTCAAGCTGTTCGATCTTGGTTTGACAAATATTAGATTTATGATTTTTTAATCATGCATTATCATAATTACATGTATATGATAATGCTATCAGGTATAAAAAGGCAAGAGTTTATTTTATGAGCATGAAATTATTCTGTAAAAATACAAGCTTTATAAAATCAGTGTACAAAACTATCATAGGGAAAATTGGATTAGGTAGTATCAAAAAATAAACTGGTCGACTGGGAGTTTCAAAAACTTGATATAATGGGTTTTCATCATACAAAACTTGAACAAGGAATTTTTTGAAACTCCCTTAAATAATTACATTTGCAAAGATGTTACAATATATGGAAAATGGTTCGCCTAAAAGTTCGGGGGAATTTTCACATTTTCTTTACTCATAAACAGTGATACTATGTTTAATGTAAAAAAACATTTTTTACCGGTTGGGTTAGTTGTTCTTATTTTGTTCCCGATTGTATGACACCACATTTTACAATATGGGATGATGATGTACAGCTATAAATAAATTAATGGGAGGAATTACAAAAATGATGAAAAGGTTTATTGCGCTTTTATTGGTTATTACGGTTTTTTTAACGACATGGTGTATTTCAGGGGCAGGAATCACGTATGCAGCAAACACGCCAACAAACACACCAACAAACACACCAACAGCTCCACCAGCTGGAACAATTGCATTACCTGTCGTAAGAGATCTTGGAACACTTGGTGGAAGTGGAACTTATGCAAAAAAGATAAATGAAAAGGGACAGGTTGTAGGATACTCATATTTGGAAGGGGATAAGTCCTACCATGCATTTTTGTGGGAAAACGGAGTTATGAAAGATCTTGGCACTCTAGGTGGGTCGCGTTCAGTTGCAACAGGTATAAATAATTATGGTCAGGTAGTAGGATACTCAGACTTGAAGGGCGATAATGTCTCACATGCTTTTTTGTATGAAAATGGCAAAATGATAGACCTTGGAACTTTGGGAGGATCAGTTTCCTATGCAAATGATATAAATGACAAGGGGCAAATAGTAGGAAATTCATATAAAGAAGGTGAGAGCGCTAAACATGCAGTTTTGTGGGAAAGCGGAGTAATGAAGGATTTGGGCGACAATATACTAACTGAATCAGATGCTCTAGCTATTAATAATAAAGGACAGATAGTAGGGTATTCCTATCTTGAAGGAACACATGAAATACACGCTTATTTATGGGATAATGGGAGGGGTAAGGATCTAGGAACGTTAGGAAAACCACTAAATACAGCTGAATATAACAGTAATGAGATATCAATTGCTTATGACATCAACGAAAACGGACAGATAGTAGGATATTCTGTTATTCCTAATGGTAGAAATCATGCATTTTTGTGGCAGGATGGTTCTATGAAAGACTTGGGTACTATTAGTGAAAACAATGATGAAGTCTCATGCGCCTTAGGCATAAATGACAAGGGCCAGGTTGTAGGTTACGATTCATATTTGCAAGAAGCATTTTTATGGGAAAACGGAGTTATGAAAAGTTTAAAAGAGAATTTGGACTATTATACTTATGCTTATGATATAAATGATAATGTACAAATAATCTGTGCAAACGTTAAAAATCAAAGGTCTTATCTATATGAAGTAACTTATGTTACACCAACACCGACAAATACACCAACAAACACACCGACAAGTACACCAACAAATACACCAGCGCCAACTTCAAATGGTAATTACTCAATATCAGGTTATTTAAGCCCGGATTTCGTATGCACAAGTAAAAGCATAAAGTCAGGATTTAAGATAAAAGTTATTGGTACTGAAATTGAGGCTTTTACAGACGAATATGGTTATTTTGAAATTAAAAATCTACCTGCGCAATCAAAGGGGTATAAGCTGGAGATTACAAAAGAAAGTTATCTTACCATGTACATAATGGATATAAACCTTGCAAGTAATGTTAAAATAGGAAGCATGGCAGTTCCTGTCTACATGTGGGCTGGGGATATTACAATAAATGGATCTCATGACAATGTGATCAACATGAATGATGTTATTCAGATTGCGAGAAGTTTTAATGGATATAATGAAAATGTTGATTTTAATGCTGATGGCTCAGTAAATATGTCTGATGTAATTATTATGGCAAAGAACTTCAACCGTACTTCATCAGATTATCCAAAGGCAAATATTATTTATGAGGCTGTACAGTCAAGCGCTCCGTCCCAGACAAGTACTAATACACCGACAAACACACCGACAAACACACCGACAAACACACCAACTAATACACCAACTAATACACCAACAAACACCCCTACAAGTACACCTACAAGCACACCAATACCTCCTAAATTTGACATCACCTATAACCAGCAGAATACCAACGAGCTTGT
>JAUZPS010000360.1 GCA_030705945.1 Bacillota bacterium | reverse complement strand
TAAAAATGAATGTAAAATGTTTATTGCAAAATATATATATTAATATTAAAGATCAGTAACTATATCTATAGAACGCCATATCTTTACATCTACAAATACAGTATTGATTTTATGGCATGATAGTAGTTAAATATAGATATCGGAAAAATTAGGAATTACATAAGGAATCAATATATAAAAAATATTAATTTTAATTATCTGATAAGGGCGTTTCAAAAAATTCCTTGTTCAAGTTTATACGACGAAAGCCGATTATATCAAGTTTTTGAAACGACCAGTTGCTAAGTTTTTTTTAATTCTACCTAACTTACATATACACGGGAGAAAAATAATGTCAAAACGCTCCGCCATTTTATTTGTTATTCTGGTATTAACTATTGCTGCTGCGGCGATTTCAACCTATTATTTTATAAAAACTAAAAACAATGGTTCCCCATTAAGCTACAAATATACCTTTGCTTTTGTCTCTCAACAAAAAAATGATCCATATTGGGAGGAAATAAAAAAAGGAATTGAAGAAGGCGCCAATGAGCAAAATATTGCTTTGCAGATAATGGAACCTGATTGGACAAACCAAGCAAATGAGCTGGATTATATTAATATGGCTATCATGTCAAAGGTTGATGGAATCATCACACATTCTTATAACATGCCTCAATTCACTGATATAATAAATAAAGCATGGAACGCCGGTATACCTGTTATAACCGTTGATTCTGATTCTCCATCGAGCAGTAGATGCTCTTTTATAGGAATTGACTACAACGATGCTGGCAAAAGAGCGGCGGAAGTATTATTGCAAAGCTCCCCGAAGGAAGCTCATGTAGCTGTTTTGTCTACCGATACGGGGGATGAGACAAGGGTAAAGGGATTTATAGACGCTGTGTCGTCCAATCCCAAAGTGCATATAGACACAATAGAGACTACAGATTCAAATATTTTAAGCGCCAGAAGCAAACTAAGGTCCATACTATTAAAAAATAAGGATATTAATTATGTCTACTGTACAGATTATACCAATACAATTGGAGCCGCAAGGGAAATTATTGACCTTAATAAGTCTGAAAAAGTTGAGATAATAGGCTTCGATTGCCGCCAGGAGAACAGCCGGAATTATGAAATGGATACATACCTTCAGAATGGAACAATAAAGGCAAACATTGTCCAGACTCCATTTACTATGGGAAAGAATGCGGTTATTAAAATGCTGGCATATAAGAATGGCAATAAAAAGAACTGGTTAAAAACCAACTTTGAATTTATTTATATAGAGTTTTCGCAACTTATGAATCAAGGTATATATTTTGCAATATAAAAAATGGATGTAAAATGTTCATTGCAAAACATATAGATAAAAAGCAATTAATCTTTTACATTTGCCTATCGCAAAATAACGTTAAAGCGTTCGTTATTTTGCTCCGTCAAATGTAAGATTAATAGTGCTTTTTATATAGATAGGGCTGATTTAATTTTAAAGTTAGGGGAAATAAAATGTTTTTCAGTATCAGAAATAAACTATTGGTGTTTTCCATATCGCTTGTTGTAGCCATGAGTATTGTAAGTTATCTGACATACCTGCAGTACTCCTCTTTTGTCTATAACTTAAGCGCATTGGATAACATTAATGAAGATATAAACAAAACTCAGGCGGATCTAGCGAACGATATTATTATTACAAGATTTGTTCCGAGAAAATTTGATTCCCAGGTCAGTTCAAACAAACTTATTAGTGATATCAGCGACGCTTTTTATTTAAGACTCAGGGATTCCAATGAATACGCCACATATAAAAGTATTCAGGGGATGGTTCAGTCATATAACAATGAGGCTAAGGAGGCTTTAAAAGCAAAGACCGGGAGAAACTCAGAGAAATCTCTAGAGCATTTTAGAAATTCTGAAACCATCGCAAGATATATGAAGGACCAGATTAATAAGCTTGCAGGGACCTATAGAATAGAGCTGGTCAAAAAGATGCAGAACCAGTACATGATTATTATATTATTATTTGCTACAACATTTATAAGCATTCTTTTTTCGGTAATCTTCTCTGGAAGACTTACAAAGCATATTATGGGCCTTGCAAAAATCGCGCAGATAGTTTCTAAGGGAAACTTTAATATTGAAGAGATTCCTATAACCGGAAGAGACGAAATAAGCATTTTGACAGCAGCTTTTAATACAATGATTTCCAATATAAAAAAGCTTATCTCCGAGATCAGAGAGAAGGCTGAAGTAGAAAAAAAACTCAAGGAAAAGGAAGTAGAAAACCTTGAAATTAACAGTCTGTTAAAGGAAACTGAACTTAAAGCTCTGCAGTCGCAGATAAATCCACATTTTCTGTTTAATACATTAGGCTGCGTAGCTCATACAGCTTTAAAGGAAGAAGCGGATAAAACATATGAGCTTATTATGTCAGTTTCGGATCTACTCCGCTATAACCTGAGCAGATTGGACAAATCGGTGACATTAGGAGATGAAATAAATAATATCAGAGAATATATTTATATACAGAAGGCTAGATTCAAAGATCGTTTTGAATTTGAGGTTTATATAGAGGATGAAGAAATAATGGGAATTGCCATTCCGTGCCTGAGCATTCAGCCTGTTATAGAAAATTCATTTCTCCATGGCATAGAGAAGAGTGAAGAACCTGGCAAAATAACATTAAGCGTTTTGAGACGAGAGAATAATGCGATTATTGAAATAAAGGATACTGGAGCAGGCATGAGCGCTGAGCGGATAGATGAAATTCTTTCGGATGAACCTTGGCCTGATGAGCCTGATAAAGGTCAGACTACCAGGCTCGGACTAAAAAATGTAATACGGCGGCTGAGGCTTTTTTATAAACGAAGAGATGTATTTGAAATAAAAAGCAAATTAGGCGAGGGGACCAGCGTGATTCTTTCTATTCCCTTGGAAATGGAGTGATGAATGATGTATAAGATGATAATAGCAGATGATGAGGCTTTTTCAAGAGACGCATTTAAGATGATAATAAATAAGCGCTTTCCCGAAATAAAAATTGTTGCCGAAGCCCAGACGGGTAGAGAAGCTATTGAGATGTTTTCAGAGTTTAACCCCAACTTGATGATAATGGATATAAAAATGCCTGGCATTAACGGGCTTCAGGCAATTTCCGAGATAAAAAAGATGAATCCTGAAACAAGGTTTATTGTTCTTACCGCTTATGATTATTTCAAATACGCTACGGAAGCTTTAAGCCTTGATGTGGATGATTATATTCTTAAGCCTGCGCGAAAAGAAAAGATTATTGAAGCTGTAAAAAAGGTTTTAAATAATATTGAGGAAGCTAAGAACAAGAAGAACATGGAATTAGAATTAAAGGAGAAACTCAACAACATCCTCCCGGTGTTAGAGAGTGAGTTCGCTCTATCCATGGTTTTTGGCGATATGGAGAGAATAAGGCAGATGAATTATCCAGCCCTGCTTGGAAAGTCATTTAACACAGGATATTCAATGGTGCTGGATTTTAATGAAACAACAGAAGACAAAACTAAGGATCTAATTAAGAATGAATTATATATAAAGGTAAAAGACATAGTTACCATGTTTTTGAATGCGAGGATAAGCGATTGTATAATAGGTCCTGTCTTTTCCGGAAGAATTGCAGTCTTTTTTCCTGAGGATGGTATAAATGACATTAAAGAAACGAGAAATCTTTCAATTGACATAGGCAGAGGAATTGTAAAAAAGATACAGGAGGAGCTGGATGTAAGACCTCTTATAGGAATCGGAGGGACGCATAAAGGTATTGAAGGGCTGATTGAATCCTATAGCGAGGCAAACATAGCAGTCAATTCAAAAAGACTGATTGTCAGTCACTTTGATAATCTTGAGAATAATACCGATATTAGCTCCTATTCATTAAAGCTTGAAAGAATGTTATGCGAAAGAATACGTCAGAGGGATAAGGAAGAAGCCCTTGAAACCTTTAAAGAACTATACTTTGATATAATAGAATGGGATATAGTTGAGATCCTGAGGAAAATGTCCGAGCTTATGTCGATTCTTACGAGAATATTGCTGGAGTTTGAAAAGGAAGATCAGGCCAATCTGTTTTTTCACGAGACTGAAAGAAAAAAGCTTTTTATATTAAACTCAAAGCAGGAGATTTATGATTGGTGCAGATCTAAAGTGCAGCAGATTGTCAATTTGCTATGCGAGTCCAGAGTAAATGACACGGAAGATGATGTAATAATAAGCGCTGTAAAATATATTGAGGCTAATTTCATGAGAGAAATTACATTGGAGGATGTAGCCAGGGCTGTAAATGTGAGTCCTTTTTATCTTAGCAAGCTGTTTAAGAGTGAAATGAACCAGAATTTTATTGACTTTCTTACATATTTAAGGGTAGACGCCGCAAAGAAGAGAATACCTGATCCCAATATGAGCATAAAGGAGATCTGTTATCAGGTAGGATATAATGATCCTAATTATTTTACAAGGGTATTCAAAAAAGTCACCGGTTTGACACCTCTGGAGTACAGGCAAGCGAACAAGAATACTGACAGGCTGCAATGAGAGGAAAGAAAATGAAACGGATAAAAATTACCAGATCAATTTCAGCATTACTTGTTGTATGCATTACTCTGACGATGTTTCAGGGGTGCGCTTCAAGCAAAAATAAAATTAAAAATAAAATTAAAGTGGGATTTTTGGTAGACGCCCTATGGGAAGAACGTTGGGCGAGGGATATGGAACTGTTTACAGCCAATGCCCGGGCTTTAAAAGCAGATGTTTTTACCAAATCCGCAGGCGGTAAGAAGGATTTGCAGGAAAAGATGGCTAAAGAGCTTATAAAACAAGGCGTCGATGTTTTGGTAGTGGTTCCTAACAGCAGCGAATCGGCAAAATCAATTGTTGATATAGCTCATAAATACAATATTAAAGTAGTTGCATACGACAGAATGATAAGAGACTGCCAGCTTGACTATTATGTGTCTTTTGACAGCAAAAAGGTTGGCGAACTTCAAGCAAATTATCTTGTGAAAAAATATCCGAAGGGGAACTATATACTTGTTGGAGGTTCTGAGGAGGACGATAATGCCAAGCTTCTGAACGCCGGTCAGCATAGCGTTTTGGATCCGTATATCAAAAGAGGAGATATCAGAATTGTCTCAGAAAAGTGGACTGAAGGATGGGACCCTGCAATTGCCTATGCAAACGTCAGCGCCGCTCTCATTGAAAACGACAATAATATAACTGCTGTGCTTGCGTCAAATGACGGCTGCGCAGGAACTGCCTTTCAAGCTTTGTCCGAGCACAAACTAGCCGGCAGGACGGGATTGACCGGACAGGACGCGGACATAGCAGCATGCCAGAGGATAGTTGAAGGAACTCAATCCATGACAGTTTACAAGCCTATTGAAAAG
>JAUZPS010000036.1 GCA_030705945.1 Bacillota bacterium | reverse complement strand
AGACATCAAGCGTGTACATAGGAAAACATAACAATAGCGCCAATAGCCAGCCTAGCAGTATGTGGTTAGATCAATTGGACTATTTTAACTTCCAAAGAAGTCGTGATAGTGACGGATGGAGCGGATGGGATAGCAGCAAAGATAAAGATTCTGCTGGAAATAGTTACACACATGGCATAAAATACACATTAACTGCTTTAGATAAAAATAGTCAATTTACAGAATATTTATTAAATCAAAAATATAAACAATTTTCAGGCAAATTTTTATTACACTATGATTCCAGAAGCGAATGCAGAGACGCATATCTTGAAGTCTATGGAGATGATAAGCTTTTATATACTTCCCCATCTATGAAAGCTGGTGTATTGCCTGTAGATTTTAAAGTTGATGTTAGTGGGGTCATAAAGTTAAAAATTTCACTCAAAACGCCAAATGGCTCTGCCACCTGGAGTAGTATTTACTACGGTCTGACTGACGCATTGCTTTCTGAGTAAATTATTTTTTCTACTTTCTTACTACTTTTTATCATACTAATATTTTCTGGATTTCGAATAAGATACTGCCCAAATATGTCTACCATCGAGTAAGTGGTGAGTAAATTAATTACCCACCACTTACTTCATCAACTCTGTTCAGTATGACTTTTAATCTGAGCTTCTTTCCAATAACATTCTTGCAACTTGCCATTACTCATTACAAATTTAATAAAAATAAATTTGTGTTAAATTCACTTAACTTAGTTATTTAAATTAATGCGTGAGAATCCGTCACGCGTTCAACTCAAGCCACTCCTGCCTGGTTATCAGAATCTGCCTTGGTTTGCCGCTGCCATCCGATGCGCTAACTACTCCCCATGCCTCCATTTGGTCCAAAATTCTGGCAGCTCTTGAATACCCAACTTTAAATTTTCGTTGTATCAATGAAGCTGAAGCCTGCCCTAATTCCAAGACCATCATGATAGCTTGAGGAAGCAGTTCATCATCTCCGCTGGTATCTGGCTTTTGCGTTTCCACCGTCTGGTTATCTATTTTTGTAATATTTCCTCATCATACTCTGCATGCTGCAATGACTTGATATGTGTTACAACTCTTTCTACTTCCTTATCGGAAATAAAGCTTCCCTGTACTCGCAAAGGTTTTGGCTGACCTAATGGATAAAACAGCATATCTCCCCTGCCCAAGAGTTTTTCTGCTCCAGCCATATCCAATATGGTTCTGGAGTCAATTTGCGAGGAAACAGCAAATGAAATTCTGGAAGGAATATTAGCTTTTATTACACCGGTAATTACATTAACCGAAGGCCTTTGTGTCGCAATAACCAGATGCATACCCGCCGCCCTTGCCATTTGCGCCAATCGGCATATGCTATCCTCCACCTCATTGGGAGCAACCATCATCAAATCTGCAAGTTCATCAATTATGATAACGATTTGGGGCAAAGTTTCACCTTCTCCCCTCTCCCTTACCAACTCATTATAACCTCTTAAATCTCTGACATTATTATCTGCAAAAAGCCGATAGCGAGTAGTCATTTCAGTCACTGCCCATGTAAGCGCTCCAGCTGCTTTTTTGGGATCGGTAACCACAGGAATCAACAGATGCGGAATACCATTATAAATGCCAAGTTCAACTACTTTCGGATCTACCATAAGAAGACGTACTTCCGCTGGGGACGCCTTATATAAAATACTGATAATCAGCGTATTTATACAAACACTCTTCCCAGACCCTGTAGCGCCTGCTATTAAGAGATGTGGCATCTTTGCGATATCTCCAACCACCGTATTTCCCGCAATATCCTTACCTACTGCAAAAGCCAGCTTGGAAGGATAATCCTGAAACTCATCTGTCTCAATAACATCCCTAAGGACTACAGGCACATTTTTCTTATTAGGTATTTCTATTCCAACAGCCGCTTTCCCGGGAATAGGCGCCTCTATTCTTACCCCTGTCGCCGCAAGATTTAGCGCAATATCATCAGCCAGGTTTATGATCTTGCTGACCTTAACCCCTGCATTGGGCTGTAGCTCATAACGAGTGACTGTAGGTCCCTTGCTCACATTTAAAACTTTAGCGCCAACCCCAAAACTTGCTAATGTATTAATCAGTTTATGCGCGTTATATTCGATAAAAGCCTCAGTTTCTTCGTCATAATTCAATACTTCATTTTCTCTAAGCAGTTCAACCGGAGGTTCGTATTCAGCCATATCCAATTGCATTTTTCCAGATTGAACCGGGATGCATGTCGAGCAGTGAAGCCCAGTGAAATGACTAGTCGGTTTTGAATCAGTTATTACTTTCTTATCCGCGTAGGTAGAGGTAACAAGCTTTTTCTCTTCAAATCCCACTTTATTATCTTCTTGATGTATTTTTCCATGGAATACTGCTATTTTCTCTTGATGTACTAAACTAATTGATGGTTCAATGTCATAACTAACTACCTCTGTTTTAAGAAAATCAGCCTTCGCATCACCTTCACTATCCTCACTAGCATTAAATTCTAGTTCTGATTTCAATGTATCCGTCTGCTTATTGCAGTCCATTTGCGTATCCGTGATATTATCTTCTATAATTTCTGCTTTATTCTTATCTCCGCATTCTTCAATTTCAGCTTCAATATCTTCTGTATCTGGTATCTTAGTCTCTAAAAGTTCACTTGCTCTATCTGTCTCAACCTGTTGCTCTTCTTCCCTTGGTCGAATAGGTTCAAAAGGTGACCTGTAGGGTACAAATTTTTTAATTTGTTCTCCAGAAGCGCTTTTATCAGATTTATTTATGGAACTACTTTCAGAATTAAGCGAATTAGATATTTCAGTGTTTTTATTCATCGGGTTTGACGTATTGTTGGAATAAGTCATAGATTTCTGCTTGGGGCTAGGATTTGAAATCTCCCAGTTAAAATTTTTGCCTATTCTTCTTAACCCTTTAGTATCGCTAAATTCAACTTTACTTTGCTCATTTTTATATATTTCCTTCGAATATATACGCTTTTTCTTACGTTTTTGCTTAGCCTGCTTTGCTAGCAAATAATATATAAAAGTAAAATATGCTGTCATTTCCAAAGCAATAAAAATAATGAATTTTACCCAAGAACCCCATGCAAGATACATCAAAAGCGCTATCATAACACCTTGAAAAATAAAGAAGTTGCGATTGATCCTAATACTATTCTTTCTTACCTTTGAACGTTTTCTCATTCGTAAATACATACCCTTCTTCATAAGAATTATTATTCAATTTAATATATATTAAAATCACTATTAATCTTACATTTAGCAGAGCAAAATAACGAACGCTTTAACGGTATTTTGTGATAGATAAATGTAAAAGATTAATTGATTTTAATATAGCACATTTTCGACAATTTTTGAATTGAACTTAACTTAAATTAAATAAAGTGATGATTACAATAATTTGAAAACATATTATGAAATGTTGCTTAGGTACGTTTAGGTAATGGATTAATTGGATTAATAATCTTTTGAAAGAAATAATTAAAAATTTAATAAAATTCCGAACTAAAAAAATATAAACAACGAATACTTATCACTGATGGAAAAATTTTATATTAATTGAGTAAAGAAAGGGGAAAGTAGTATGAGTTTACAAAAAGTTATTAAAAAAGTCGTATTATTTTTGGCAATTGCAATGTGTGTTTCATTGGTTATTGTAACCACAAATGCAGCAACAAACTATTCACAAAATTGGTCTAATGGTAAAGGAAAAGTAAATTACCAAAATTTATCCGGTGGCCATTTCAAAGTTTCATGGAGCAATGTAGGAGATTTTGTTTGCGGTAAAGGCTATAACCCTTCAGGAACTAGAACCATGAGCTGGTCAGGCAGCGCTAGTAACGCTCAATATTTTGGTGTATATGGTTGGCTGACAAACCCTCTCGTAGAATATTACATAGGAAGAAGCGGAGGTTCTAAGGTAGGAACATATAGTACTAGTAAAGGTACATACACTTTATATGTAACATCAGTAACCGGACCTTCCATTCAAGGAAATACAACTTTTAAGCAGTACAATGCTAATGGTAATAAGGGAAGCGGCATAAATCTTGCTGAACATTTTAATGGATGGAAAAAGCTTGGTCAAAAAGTAGGCAATACAAACTACTGTATAGTATCTGTAGAAGGATGGGGCGGCGGTAGTGGTAGCGCTGATGTAACAGTTAACTAATGTCCATTGTAAAGAGTGGTTTTCGTATGAGAAGAGAACACTTTTAACAGCAAATAAGGCCGCCTGGTGGCATAACGAGGCGGCCTTATATATTTTCAAGAATGATTCAGATGAGTGAAGAGGAGCAGATTTTAGGGCATAGTAGCATATAACTTTTCCTATTAGTATTAAAGGAGACATATCCATGAGAAAACTATTAATTTTCCTATTAACCGCAATGATTTTAATTTTAAGCGCTTGTTCGAAAGAGCCTGATACCCCAAAAAAGCTAGATAACCAAGAAAAGACTGATAAATTTGTACTAGTCAAAGGCGGGACTTTTAAGAACAAAAATTCCAGCTATTATGGAAAAAAAGTAACAATATCCAACTTTTATATCGGCAAATATGAGGTAACTCAAAGAGAGTGGATTGATGTAATGGGAAGTAATCCTTCAGAATTCAAAGACAAAAATTGGCAGATAGATATGGCAAGTAACCCCTCAGAGTTCAAAGGCAATGTTTTACCAGTAGAAATGGTAAGTTGGTATGACTGTGTTGAGTACTGTAACAAAAGAAGTATAAAAGAGGGCTTTAAACCATATTACAATATAGACAATAAAAGAGACCCAAATAATAAGAATGATGATGATAATTTAAAATGGACTGTAACAATAAATAAAGGAGCTAATGGTTACCGGCTGCTGACAGAGGCAGAGTGGGAATATGCTGCCTCTGGTGGCCAGTTGAGCAAGAATTACAAATACAGCGGAAGCGATGAGGTAGATGAGGTTGCATGGTATTGGGCAAACTCTGGAGATTCGTTCCTAACGGGATTTTGGAATTCGAAAATTATAAAAAGTAACAATAATAAAACAAAACATATAGGTACCAAGAAATCCAACGAGTTAGGACTGTACGATATGTCAGGTAATGTAAGAGAATGGTGCTGGGACTGGTACGAAGACGTGGATAGTGATAGCTCTACCCGGGTTTTAAGGGGCGGCGGTTGGCTCGGCGACCTCTTCTGCTGCGAGTCGTCTTTCCGAGGCAATTGGATCGCGAATAGCAGGGGCAACGATACAGGCTTGCGTGTGTGTCGCGGTGAGTAAACGAGAACAAGACTAAAAATAATTTTCTCTAAATTTAACGTTTATTATCAGCTTGATTAGAAAAGAATATAAACAAGTCATATAAACTTATCCATCTGGAGGAAAATTGAGCATCGTTCACACTTTCAAAAAAAAGACCGGCGAATACTGCCCCATATGTAACTCTGAAATGTATATGGTATACTGGCGCAACAAGACCAAGAGTTTTATGTGCCTTAAATGCCATTTTGGATTTAACTATAATGATAGTTATTGTAAGTAGATTAATAGCGCTTTTGGTTTTTAGTTTATGAGAGCATAATATCACAAACTAAGGAGTTGCCATTGGCTTCCAAAGCGTTCCTCCCCCATTTAAATGGGGGTAGGAACAAGTTTTTGGATTTATTAGAGCATATCGATTTAAATCATTTGGTTTTCCGACAATTTTTATAAACGTTACTATACTTTAAATTTCAAACACTCGTTATCAAGGTACTTAACAGCGTCCTTGTTCTTTTCAGTAAATGAAGTTATCTCAATTATCGAAGCAGCCTGTTCCTCGGCTGATGCTGAAATCTGCTGTGTGGTTGCGGAAAAGTTATCTGTCAAGTTAGCTAATCTGTTTATTGCAGATAAAATAGTCTCCTTTTCATCTGAAACTGAATTTATTGTTTTCACAACAGAGTCCATTGAGTTTGCCATCATGTCTACAGAGTTATTAATTGCTTTAAAAACAGACAAAGTGTTTTGCAATGCCTCTTTTTGTTTTTCACTTATGCCAATAATAGATTGCATCTCATTTGAAGATGCTGATGTTTTTACATAGACCTTTTTTATAATGTCTGCAACTTGCACAGTTGTATCTTTTGTCTCTTCTGCCAGCTTTCTGATTTCTTCAGCAACTACAGAGAACCCCCTTCCGGCTTCTCCCGCGCGGGCTGCTTCTATTGAAGCATTTAACGCAAGTAGGTTAGTTTGGGAGGATATTGATTGGATCCTTTCTACAAATTCTTGCATTATATTCACAATACTCTCCACTTCACCTATTACGATGGACACATCTCTGGTTTTGGTTATATTTTCATTGATTACCTCAGCCAGGTCTAATATGATTTTTTCACTTTCATTATTTTTTTGCTCCACAGCATGTAACAGATTGTTAGCCTCGGATATGCTGTTCTTTCCGATTTCTATTGATTTGCCAAGATCGCTTACAGAGTTTGAGACAAGCTCGCTTTCATACGCTTGTTCTGTCGCTGATATGGCAAGAGATTCTATCGCTTTTGAATTTTCATCAACTGCTAGAGCAGTTTCAGACATTATTGAATTTAAGTGATTTGCATTACCATCGACTTCCTGCGATATTCCCTTGATTTTACTAATTGTCTCTCCTAAGTTGCTTCTCATTTGTTCGATGGATCTTGCAATCTCTCCAAATTCATCGGCGCTGTTTAAATTTTTTGCATCCTGCTTTATTGAAAAATCGCCATTTTTAATAAAAGAAATATGCTGGATTAAAGTCTTTAACGGCTTCAACAGCTTTTTTAACAAAAGTAATCCTATAATTATCGCTAAAGTGAGTAAAAATAATGTTATTAATACTGACCTGATAAGATAATTTGAGATTACTGCGTCCATTCTTTTAAGTGATAAGTCTAGCACTATAAGTCCTTTTGTTTTTACATTTTCCTTATATGGTATTAACATTTCAAGTACATCTATATTATTTATGCTTAACCTGTGACTCTGAGGTTCGCCTGTTTCAAGCGCCTTTAAACCGGTAACGTCTTTATATTCCTGCAACTTGTCTGCCCCAGTAAGATCTGCATTTATTGATGCAATCCTTTTTTTGTCATCATACTCTTTGAGTGAGTTTTTCTTTTTTTGCTCCTCCGGTGTAAGTTCTCTTGTAACCATGTATGCTTTTAGAATATCACCCTTATTTTCTGTTTGCTTAAGTAGCGCTCCTGGACTGAATTGTTTTTTTACTTCTGCTATTGTGGAGGCTTTAATTCCTATCTGAACAAAGTAACCATTGTCAAGGCTTATACCCCCATATTTCATAAGATTACCGGATATTAGGTCACCTCTCACAGACTCCATATATGTGTGCTGTGATTTATTAAAGACTAGGTCCATAGGATGCCCTTTAGGATATTCCCATCCAATATAATCTAAAACATTTGAAAACTTTATTTTTCGATCTGGACCAATAACATATATTTCATCTACGGTTCCCTTGTTGATAAAATTTATAATCTTTTCGCTACTCATCTCTGAAATAGGAATTTCATTTATTGCTTCACAAGCAATAAGTATCTTTTTACTCATCATAACATCTATTTGGTCTGTAATTTGATTGGAAATTGAAATTTTGTCCATAAAGTTTTTAGCTAATTCATTACCCTGAGTTTCCATTTCGTTATACATTTGCTTTTTCACCTGGGCTATACTTTGAATGGTTAGAGTCAGGCTAGTTGCGATAATTAAAAAGAACGTTACAATAAGAATCTTAGTTTGAAATTTTAGTTTCATAAATTTTCCCCTCTTTTGGAATTTTTTGAATAATGAATTTCTTAAGACCTCTTAATTAGCGCTTTTAAAACATAAATTATATTTATTTCTATTTGATAATTGTAAACAAAACCTGAGACTAATCAATTTATTTTGAATTATGCAATATAAAGGCATTTTAGAATAGCTCAAATACGCGCAAATATATCTACCATTTACCTAATATTATTTATCGACAATATTTAGCAAGATGTTAACTCAATTAATCCATGTAATATATAGTAATTTTTAGCAAAAGAAATATAAATAAAAGCCAAGGTAGCAAAATACCTTGACTTGAAATAACCAATTTTACTCATTTTCTACTGTTTTACTTTGGGCTGCCTTTTCTCAGATACTGCCTTACATACCATACGGTACATACTCTTGACTCCATCCTTAGAGGCCTCAAAGTTGTAGGCGTTTTCCTTGCAAATCCCAATATTGTCAGCTTCTTTAGCCGCATCAATATTTGCGCCAAGGAAGATAAACTCCCAGCTATATTTATCCTGCTGATGCTTTATTAACTCCCTTACTTTTTCATATGTAAATTCACGACTCGCATTTTCCAATCCGTCTGTTGTGATCACGAAAATAACCTTTCCAGGCTTTTTATTTTCAACTGTCTTTGACAATCTTAAACCCACATCCAGAATAGTCTTGCCTACTGCATCCAACAAAGCCGTGCATCCTCTTACATAATACTCCTTCTCGGTCAACTTTGCCTTATCAATCTCTATTCCGTTCCAGAGAATCTCATATTTATCATCAAAGAGTACAGTTGTTACTACTACTTTTCCATCCAGTTGCTTCTGTTTCCCGATAAAAGCGTTGAACCCGCCAATGGTATCACTCTCAAGACCTCCCATAGAACCGCTCCTATCAAGTAGAAAAATAATTTCTGTTAAATTCAAATCCATTTTTATCATCCTTTCAAATGTGTTCATGATATAATGATAGCTGAGAAAGACTTTAATTTGGTCGCCTGAAAAGCGACATTTTCTGGAGGTCGTTACAATGCTTGATGAAAAACTATTACTAGAATTACGCAAGTTTGTTGAAGGGCATCTAAATACGATTAGTTATGCGCTCTATGAAAAAGCAAGGTGTGTGAAGAAAAGTCTTAGCAAAGATATTGGTCATAATGAATTAGAAGAATATATTAATAATAACCGCAAACCAACATTCAACCAGGTATTGTTTAACTTCATAGACAGAAAAGGAACCACCGATTCAGAAATCTACAAAAAAGCCGGTATTGATCGCAGGCACTTTTCGAAAATAAGGTCTAACCCTGATTACCGTATTGGTAAAAATACCGCTGTCGCTCTGGCTTTAGCTCTTGAACTCAACAAGATGGAAACCGATGAACTCCTTGGCGCTGCAGGGTATTCTCTATCTGATAGTGACACCTTTGATTTGGTAATCCAGTTTTGTATGGAGAAAAAAATATATGATATCCTTAATGTAAATGAGGCTTTGGATTATTTCAGTTTAAAGCCTTTATCGGGGGTTTTGGAATAAAACGCAAAAAACTTGCCTTTTGGCAAGTTCATTTGATTGAAAATATCAAATTGTTAATCTTTATTTTACTTTAAGATCAAATAATCTTTTACATTTATCTATTGCAAAATACCATAAAACATTTGTTATTTTGCTCTGCTAAATGTAAGGTTTCACCATAGTTGGATTACTTCTTTTTTATTATAATTTTACCGCTCTCTACCATCTTGAGAAAGTCGTATCCTCTGATAGGCTTTAGCTCATCATCGTTACCATAGTTAATATATACTGTTTGCCACTGGTCTTTGGCAATTTTCTCAATTCTGCCGTTATATTCAGGCTCATCAACAAATTCAACCAATAAGCCAACCTTTGCAGGTAACTTTTTAACAACTATTTTTTCTTGCTGATACAAACTTATGATTTCGTATCCATGAATAATTTTTGATTTTCCTTCACTGCCATAATCTATGAATACTGTCTGCCACTGGTCCTTCGATATTCTTCTGACAATCCCATTGAACTGCGGTGTATCAACGAACTCAATAATAGCTCCTTCCTTAACTGGAAGCTTTTCTGTCGGCTTACTCTCAAGCTCTCTTTGCTTACTTATTAAATCTTTTTGCCCATATCCTTGCGCCATATACGCTCCTCCATTATCGTACTTTTCTCAGAATTACTATATGTTCATTAGTCATGGTCGTAACCTTTTCTCCGGTTACATTACTCGGAGAATTCTGACTTGGCATTACCTTATTGGGAATATTCCTGCCAATAGTGTAAACAGCCTCCAATCCATATTGTTGCCCAAGTTCCTCAATAATTTCATTTGTTTTGAGATTTTCTAACTTTACAGTCCTATTTCCAACAACCCAAAACTGGTAACTGTTTATCTTCATTTTTTGTGTAATCGATTTAATACATTCATCTAAATCCTTATAAAAGCTATAAACATCGCCAGCGCGCTCCTGATCAATCTCGCTAATTCTCCCTAAAGCAGCCTTTAATGTCGGACTTTGTAAAGAATTTTCAAACCCCTTCTTAAATTTAGTTCCTCCCATAAGATTTTTATCGATATCCATTATTGATTTATTAGAAACCTCATACAAATCAAGCCATTGCAGTGATACCCTACTAAACTCGCCATAAGCTACTGTCGTACGACTGTCTCCATATGGCGGCGAAGTTACCATCAGATCAATTGAATTGTCCGGTATGTTTGTAAGATACCTTGTATCTTCATCGTATATAAAAACCTCTGTATCTTTTTCCTTTTTATCACATAAATCATAAAAACTTTTCATCTTCTCAATATTTCTTGTTAAAATCTTAATAAACTCGCTTTTAGTATCAGGGTTATATTTTGGCAACTTTTCTAAAGCAATTCTGAACATTTTAAATTCACTATTCCTGCGATTTGAGACAAGTCTTACCGTTTCACTAAAAGCAACTCTTATAAAGTTCTTTATATTTTCATCATTAATCTTGTTTATGCAGATTTTTATTATTTGTAGCTCAATAATAACCTTTGGCAAAAACCAATAACCGATGTTTTTAAAGTCGGGAATATCAAATTGTATATTCTTATTTTCAAAAAACTCTTTCAAGTAATCCGGCGCATTACTTCCCCAACCATCCTTTGCGGTTATGTCAAGTTTCTTTTCGTTTCTTATAAAATCATCTACAGAATTAATCAATTGATCGTAGTTAGCATACTGTGAATTCAATTCAATGATCAGCGCTTCAACTGCCTGCTTTATTTCATCATAATGTAAATGTTTAGTTTTCACGGAACTGATAAGCCTTGCCAAGGGATTCAAATCCGTTCCATATACTTTCTCCATTCCAGATAAAACGCCCTCAACTAAAACTGTTCCGGAGCCCATGAAAGGATCCATAAGTGTCTTTATATCTTGGTATTGTTTAATTATTCTTATTAAATTTCTACTAATGGGATATACCATAACTGCAGGATATGTATGTATACCATGAGTCAGCTCTCTGGTATCTTCATTTTTAAAATCCCAATAGTCCATCGGCAATTTTTCCAGTTCTGAAATTATATGTTGATCAGCAGCGATTAATTTGTTCGAGCCTGTCATCTTACACCTCTACACCTTTATTCGATTAAACCTTTTTAAGGATCATTAAAAATAATACCCTTTTAAAACTTGAAATAATAAATTCTTTTAGGTATTATTTATTAATGATAGCATAATAGAATATTTTTTAAAACTTTTTATATTAAAAGTGATTAATTTTTTACATTTGATAATGACAGGCTTCTTTTGCGCATCCTTTTGACAAAGGTATTTGAATAGGTTTTTATAAGGAATTTTTTTGAAAAAGCGTCGTAGACATTTAAATCCATTTATTATATAATAATTAGTACAGTGAAGCTAATTTATTCTTCCATGTAATATTTCTAATTATTAAGTTACATTAACTTAAACTGTAAAGGCTTTTTGTGATAGGCAAATGTAAAAGATTAGTCAATTTTAATTTAGGTAGTATCAAAAAAACTTAGCAACTGCGCGTTTCAAAAACTTGATATAATGGGTTTTCATCATACAAAACTTGAACAAGGAATTTTTTGAAACGCCCTTAGATGAATTAAAAAAAATGTATGATATATATGGGGAGGAGTAAAATGAAAAACACTTTAGATCTTAAAAAGCCCATAGAAACTTTAGACGAATTTAAAACGGCATTTAGACAGATTAAAGCGCTAGGTCCTATTGAAACTCATCGTGACGGAGACACAGGCATTGGAAAAACTCTTGAAGATTTGCTTGGTATAAAAGAAAATAATGCAAGCAGACCAGATTTTGGCGAGTACGAACTTAAATCTGGAAGGGTAGGAAGTCATGCCCTCCTTTCATTATTTACGAAAGCGCCAGAGTCAGGTATAAAAATTAGTGGAAAGAGAGTTCCAGGAAATAGATATCTTTACGATTCCTTTGGTTATATTGATGAGAAGGAACAGAGAAGAAAGCTTAATTGTCAACTCTCGGCTTCAAAAGCTATAAATATATCCGGATCTAGCAGAGAATTAGAGATAAGATGTGATAGTGAAAAAGTATCTTTTTTTGTGGATAATGAAGAATTGAGTGTGTATTGGACTTATAAGGTTCTGGAAAAAGCCTTTGAAAAAAAATTCGCTTCCAGGCAAGTAGTATATGTTAAAGCCAGTAGTTCATTTACTTCAGGCAAAGAGTACTTTAATTACGAATCAGCTAGTCTACTGAGCGGATTTGACCCTCAGAAGTTTGTATCCTTGCTGAAAATGGGAAGAATTGTAATAGACATTAGAATTAGTCAGTATCCAAATGGAAAACCTCATGATCGCGGCACAGCCTTTAGAATACGAGAAGGCTATCAGCATGAGTTGTTCAAAAATAAGGAATCCTTAATAGAAGATTAATATTTATCTTAAAATAAAATGTAATAAATTTCAAATTAATTGATTATTATATAGTGAGCAAATAACCTTGTTAAAATTTTATCTAAATTAAATAGTTATTGATTTCTTTTAATTTGTTATCATTAATAAAACATGCTAATACAGTTATGAGATGTATGCTATATTGGCATTGTCAAAAATAAAGCATGCTAATTTATTCGAAGTTATATAAGAACATTTAAATGATCTTGAATCAGTTGAGATATTTAGGGTTGTAGGGTTTACATTTGCTTTTATAATTGTATGATTACATCATGTATTTGTAAATTGTAGTATCATATTGCAGGCAAATTATTTTGCAACAAAATCTAAAAACTAGTTGGCTCAGTTTTGTTCTTAATAATAGGCTTCATCCGACCAATTTTCCAGATCACCCGATCAATCGCATGATATATTTTAAATGCAGGCGCCAGGGCGTTAGCCCGAATCATTACTTCCCATAGAGGATTAGCCTTTTTCAGAAATATATTAAACGCAAGATAGCTGAAAATTTTTTCTTTATTATTATTTGTCTACGTAGCCCAGTATCTACTTGGGAGTATTATGGACGCCTCGGTTTTTTCGGGATATATAAGGGCTGGAAAATATCCAAAGTCAATAAACCCATTTGGAAGGTGTTTACGATGTACCATAAAGGTTGTAAAATATACTTTTTTACCATATGCAATTTTTCCTGGAATTTGAACATTAAACATCGGAACCATTTCATCTGCTAAAATGTCTGAAAAGCTCTGAAGCTCTTCATCATCTAATTTTTTGCCCTTTATTGCGAAAAGTCCATGGGCAATACTTTTCAATATATCAGGTTGTTGTTCGAAATAAGGATCTTCTGAATAAACCATAGCAGCGGGACAGTCAAATTTGCCAGGCTTGAATAACAGAGAATTTGCCTGCACTATATTAGCAATGACAATTCTGCCTTTCCTTAAAAGAATTTTCTGATTCTTATAAGTAGCCTCAAACCTATTATCCTTATTGGTAAGCATCCAACTTGGCTTTTCCAGCTTATTATAAGCACTGAAGCTAAAAGAAAGCCTCCCTCGTTCCTTATTATATAAATCCCTGGTTTTTTTCATAAACTCAATCATTTTAAGCCCCCTTTATCAATAATATCTTAAAAATTTCCACAAATAGCCTATAGCCATTATATCATATATGTATATTTACTAACCATTATAAGTTAATCATTAAATCACAAAAATTGCGATTTGCAGTATTATTGAGTATAATTAGTATAATTGTTAAATACTCCTTCTTACTTGGGCGCGTAAATATATTTATATTACTTCATTCTGCAAAATTTTGATAGCGCTTTTAAAACAGAAGGATAAAGAAGTCAAAATTGCTCTTAAAAAGGTACTTGATGAGATTGAGAGGCGGTTTAAATTCTTATGGATTATTGGAGTATTTTAAATATCAATCCAACAGAAGATGTATCAATAATTAAAAAAGCATATGCCAATAAGCTAAAACACCACCACCCAGAAATTGATCCTCATGGCTACCAAAGACTTCGCGAGGCATATGACGCCGCGCTTAAGTATACAAAAAGAATGGCTAAAAGCAACAACAAACAATCTTGTGAAATCAGAAGCTCAGAAAAAACTGAATCTAGAGACCGGTCAACTCCTCCTAATGAAGATTTGCCTAATGAAGAAGAAACTGAAGATAAAGACAATATTAACTCCCTTATCCATATGAAACTTTTGGGAAACCAACTTCAAAGCATTCCTAGTATTGAGGCTCAGAATGCTGAATTCATGATGAAGGTCGAGGCCTTGTACAATGACTTTTTTTCAAGAATTAATATTGAAAACTGGAAACCACTTCTAAACAGCCATATCATTTGGGATATCAGCAATAAAAGAACTATTAGCAAATTGATGTTGGATTTTTTATCTTCTCACCGTTATCTTCCTCAGGATATATGGATGCTCCTAGATGACAATTTTAACTGGCGCAATATGGCCAATACCATTCACCATTCTTATTATGATGAATTCATAATGTATATTCAAAAGCAGATAGATCAGTTAAAGCCTTCGAATTACTCATTTTTTAAGCGTTTAGAAGGCGTAGATTATGAAAAGTTTCTGGAGTACCGGGAAAATGCCCAGATATCTTTTGGGGAAAACAATCTTTCCGCTGCGAGTCTTTATATTGAGCGAGCAAAGAAAATTTATACAGATGACCCCGATTTACTTCGAATAGAAGGCCAGATTTATATGCGCAACGGTAATATCGATTATGCAATCCTTATTTTTAATAAACTTTTGAGCATTAATCCCAACGATTCAGATGCTATCTCTTACCGTGCTACTGCCTTTTATGAAAAAAAACAGATTCAAGAGTGTCTTTCGGATTATAGCCGTGTTTATTCAAAAGTTCCTGACACCAAGGAAATCCCTCTTCTTATGGCAAAGAGTTATTTTAAGATAGGTAGTTTAGAAAAGGCAAATGAATGGGCTTTAAAAGCGTTAAAAATAAAAATTTCACACAATGAAGCAAGATCATTGCTTTCACAGGTATATGTGAAGCTTAGAAAGACTCTTACTGAAGAGTTGGAAAGAGACCCGTCAAACAAGGAACTTAAGCTTAGACTTGATGCCGTGAATTCTGAAATGTTTAAGAGCGTCAAAAAGAGTGGCGCCAAGATTAACTCAGAAAAAATATTCGCGCTTTTTAAAATCATATCTAAAATCATCCTGTATACTTTACTGATACTTCTTTGTTTAGCAGTAGCCTTAGCAACTAAAATCGGATTATTAATATTTATTTTCTTCTTTGTTAGACGGCTAATTAATAAAAAAAAATAAAATTCAACCCCATAATAGAATTTTTAAAAGAATTTGTATTATATATTTTGTTTTTCCAATCTTCATAAGTTAGTGACATTATCAGGCTATCCTTATATTCTCCGTCATGTATTTCCCGATTCTTTACAACAGTCATTGGAATAAATCCACTCTTTTCATAACATCGTATTGCGCGTTTACAACCTTGGCGGATTCTATAAAATAAAAAGCGAGATCATAATATATATGTCCCGCCCATACTTATTTTCTCCTTCATCATTGACATCTGAAGGATAAAATTCTTAATGGTTCTTTTGGGGTGGTATCACCCGCAAATAATCAATAAACGCAAATATTGAAGTACGTTTTACTCTATTTCCCCATACCTTATCATAGATTCGTTTAATATCGTCTCCAATTATTGCAGCTGCATCCTCTACCCCTTCTTTATCCTTATAAGAAGCAATAACAAAAAACTTTATAGATTCATTCTTGTTTTCATACAATTGCAACCTAATATAGTAGTCACCATATTTTCTTTTCAAGTATTTATTTAGTCTCCTTGAAAACCTCATGTACGATTCTTCCAATCCGGGTTCTACAATAATTTCGTTAACATTATATAATGGCGAATTACAACTCATAAGATATCCCATCTTAAATATAATACTGCTATATTTTATGTAAATTAATAGTCACTTGTTACATCATATAAAACTGTTTTGTTGAAACGCCCTTATAGAATAATGAGTTGAATAGTGATAAAATAAATTGTAAGATAATCAATTTACTTACAGCATTATTTATACCCGCAGTAAAATTTTATGATTGAGGTGAATCATGACAATAGTTTGGCTTGATATTTAAATTAAGTTTATAGTTGTTCTTATGATTTATTCGTTTTATTATTCTTAGTTACAATTCTTGAAAAGTATCTTATTATTCCATGCTGTAGTCATGCGCTAGATAATGCCTCATATTACTATAATTTAATTTAATTTGGAGGAGATTAAAATGACGGTAAAGAAAGTTTTGGCCATTGTGACGGTGGGATGCATGTTCCTGCTGTTTTGTGCCATGGTACCCATGCATGCGACAATTGAATGCTATGCAGATTCAAATGCTGATGTTGAGGCATTACTATCTGCTGAAGGCTCATCAACATATATTGTATCCGGTTACTTATATCCCGATATACTATTTGGTTCTTCCCATGATTCTGTTATTAAAGGAGGCTTTACCGTAGAAATCTCCGGAGTAGGAAATACCGTCACAGACACTGATGGATATTTTGAGCTATCAAATGTTCCAGCAGCCTCGATTTGTTCTATAAAGATAAGTAGAGAAGGCTATTTATGCAGAGAGATTAAAGATATTGAGGTAAATGGCAACGTATTGATTGGCTCGAAGGATTCTCCAGTTTTAATTTGGGCTGGGGATTTGCAGCAGGATGGGGCAATTAATATTGGAGATATCATGAAGCTTGCTTCGTGCTTCAATTCTGTGAAGACTAGCGCTAATTATATCGAAATGAACGACTTGAATAAGGATGGTGTTATAAACATGTCTGATGTTATTATTGTAGCCGGACATTTTAATAAATCATCTTCCGACTATCCAGCAGTTGTTATACATACAACAGCTGTACCAACGGTTACTTCCAGTTCAACTGTAACACCAAGTCCAACAGCAACTGCTGAGCCATATCCAGGTTGGAATAGCGAACACTCAGGTTATGCTACCTTCACCGGTTCAGGGTATTCCGGCGGAAATGCGCTTCTGGATCCGATACCTTCTGATATGGAGATCACAGCTTTAAACCCTGTAGACTATAACAGTTACGGTGTAAAAGCGGCGCTTGCAGGAGCGTATCTGGAAGTAGAAGGGGCTAAAGGAAGAACAATTGTATATGTAACCGATTTGTATCCCGAAGGGGGTCTGGGAGCATGTGATCTTTGCCCGATTTCTTTCAATAAAATAGGTGACATGGCCGCAGGAAAAATCGATATTAAGTGGCACATAGTAAAGGCGCCCATCACCGGAAATTTTTCCTACCATATCAAGGAAGGCAGCAGCGCATCATGGGCGGCGATCCAGGTAAGAAACCATAAATATCCGGTATTGAAAATGGAGTATTATCAAAACGGGGATTGGATTAATATGGAAAAGACGCAATGGAACCATTTTGTAGCCAGCAATATCGGCACCACTACTCCAAAAATCAGAATTACGGATATACGTGGATATACTGTAACGGATACTGTTGACGCTCTGCCGGAAAGCGGAACCTTACCGGCATATATAGTACCCGGGAATGTACAATTTCCCGACTAATGGAACAAAATCGCAAATTGGCTTTTGTAACCTTGAAAATCCGT
>JAUZPS010000359.1 GCA_030705945.1 Bacillota bacterium | reverse complement strand
TCGTGATTATGCATATCTACGCCTTTAAATGAGTAATCTTTGTTGTGAAAGAATTCAAAATCCTGAGTAATCATGTATTGCCTAGGAGTAAAGCTGTTTTTAATCCTTTTCAAGTTATCACCCCTTTCTTTTCGCTTTTAAATTTGTTTTGAAATGCTCTTTATTTTATAGAAATATTATATAGCAACTTTTGCATAAAATGAAGCAATATTAGCTTAGAATAAGTCACAAAAAAAAATTAAAATATAATTGGTTAAATAAGGAATTGAAATGTTATTGCAAAATATATTAAATAATTATTAATCTTGCATTTAACAGAGCAAAATAACGAACGGTTTTAACGGTATTTTGCAATATATAAATGTAAAAGATTAATTGATTTTAATCTAGGTAGTATCAAAAAAACTTAGCAACTGGTCGTTTCAAAAACTTGATATAATGGGTTTTTGTCATATAAACTTGAACAAGGAATTTTTTGAAACGCCCTTAAAACAAGCGGATGGTCAACTAAAAAAGTTGGGAGTGATTATTTAAATGCAAAATGTGAGGAACTTTCCAGGCAGTAAAGAACCTTTAGAATCTAATGATGATAATTGCCTTAAAGGGCGAGAGGTTAACCAAAGATGCTCCGAGAAAGCTGAAAAACCGGTATATTTTTATAAGGCTTCTAAAAAGGACGGTTACATTGATATTGTGGATGATGATTCGGCGCTTAAATTGGTAAGACTCGGCCTTATCAGCTTAGAAACATCCAAGCAGATAAAACTTGAATCTGACGCTTACGAGATCGGCCTTGTAATATTATCCGGCCAATGCGATATCAGTGTAAACGGCAATAAGTTTGAAGGTTTGGGTTCAAGAAATAACGTTTTTCAAGGAAAGCCTACCACAGTATATGTTCCTATGCAAAGTGATTATGAAATAGTAAACACTGGATCAATAAAATTGGAAATTGCAGTATGCAAAGTAAAAGCGGACAAAAAGTTTGAACCCTTTATAGTAAATCCTGAAGATGTCATTGTTAACCATCGAGGAAAATTAAACTGGCAAAGAGATGTATATGACATAATAACGTATAAATATGAGGGGAAAGTTGATAAGATAGTTCTCGGCGAGACATACAGCTGCCCGGGACAATGGTCAAGTTATCCGCCTCATAAGCATGACAGAGACAATCCCCCATTTGAAGTGAGCATGGAAGAGGTTTATTTTTTTAAGGTTTACCCTTCCCAGGGGTTTGGTATCCAAGTGTTGTATAACGATAATCTTACGCTTGATGAAAGCTATATAGTAAGGGACGGAGACGCAGTGGCTATTAGTGAAGGCTACCATCCGGTTGTTGCAGCACCGGGTTACAGAGTGTATTATCTATGGGCTATGGCGGGAAATAGCGGCCGTAAACTGACCCCGAACGATGATCCTGAGCATGAATGGTTAAAAGCTGTAGAGGCGATGGTGTGATATGATGAGCATATTCTCAAAAGTGGACGACTTTAATTTAAAACTAAAAAGAATCAGAGAGCTCTTTAAAAAATATAAAATAAATGGGATGTTGATATCTAGCCAGGCCAATTTTACATGGCTTACAGGTGGAAGAAGCTTTATAAGCCTCGCCTCTGAAAAGGCTTGCGCGTTTGTTTTCGTTACAGTTGACAGCAGCTTTTTATTGGTGAATTCTATCGAACGTCCAAGAATGCTCGATGAGGAACTGACCGATCTGCCTCTTGTTATCAAGGAGTACCCATGGTATGAAGAAGCAAAGAGGGATGAGATAATTAAAACAATTGTTAATAACGAAGTCTACGGCATTGATTGCGACTATGCAAATGATTTTTTTGAATTAAGAAGCGTAATGACACAATCTGAGCTTGCAAGGTATAGACGTTTGGGGTTTGATACGGCAGTTGCTCTTGAAGAAACTTGTTTAAATCTCAAAAAGGGAATGTCTGAGTATTTAGCTGCCGGAATACTTTCGAGAAGGTTGTGGGAGATTGGAATCGAACCAGTGACTATATTGGCGGGCTTTGACGATAGGGCTTTAAATTACAGACATCCTGTTCCCACTGCGAATGCGCTTCAAAAGTATGCAATGTTAGTTGTGTGCGCCAGAAAATATGGACTTATAGTCTCATGCACGCGACTTATCCATTTTGGAAAGCCTGAGGAGGAAGTTCTAAATAAGCTCAAGCATGTATCAGAAATTGATGCTTACCTTATTGCTAATACACGGCCAGGCGTTTTAATAAAAGATTTGTTTAAAGGTATTACCGAAATGTATGAAAAATCAGGGTTCCCAGAGGAATGGAAAAAGCATCATCAGGGGGGACTGACAGGGTATTACTCAAGAGAATTCAGGGCGTCAGCTAATTGCGATCATACTGTAATCAAAGACCAGGTATACGCGTGGAACCCCTCCATACAAGGCGTTAAATCAGAGGACACGATTTTGGTTGGGGCAGAACGGAATGAAATTATTACGAATACTGGCAATTTTGAATATGTTGATGTTGTTTTTAATGGTGAAACTATTATAAGGCCTTCTATTCTAATAATATGAATTTTTATATTAAGGGGTTGCCTATATGAAAAGAATAACGTCGATTAATAGAGCAATTATTTACGAAAACATAAAATTAATGAAGTTTATTATGAAAAATGTTATTGAGGAGATGGTGGGGAAAAGGAATTCGGGGCGCATGGTTGAGATTGATAAAATGATGGTTTGCCTTGTAAACTTTAGCGGGACCGATATTGATGATATGAAAAAGGAAATGAATGAAATCGCAAAAGAAGCGCAAAAGTTCTTTAAAGAGCACTACTGCATAAATTTAACAGTTTCCACAAGCGATGTTCATAAGACAGTTAGACAAATACCTAAAGCATACGATGAACCATTGAGAACCATGGAATATAAAAGGTTATTTGACGCTCAGGAAATCCTTAGCTATGAGGATATAAAAGAAGATCATAAGTATAATTATTATTATCCCCTTGATGTTGAACAGCAACTGATTAACACAATTAAAGTAGGTGATTTTAAAAATTCAGAAGTAATGCTAAATGAAATATTCCAAAATAACTTTAGTGAGCCTGATTTTTCGTTAGTAATTTCCAGATGCCTGATATTTGACTTAATGAGCACTATAATGAAAATAATAGCTGATGTAGACTATGATGACAAAGAAAAGATAATTGATGAAATAATTAAAATCGAAAAGAGATTAGGCAGTGAAAGCATAAGTGAGATGAAGAGAAACATACTAAATATTGTGTATAAGTTCTGTCAGCATGTAAACGAAAGAAAAAGGATGAAAAACAAATGTAGGTCAATGAATATTGAAGAGCAGCTGAAAGATAAAGTAATTCAGTATGTTCTCGATAATTATAAAGACTATAACCTTGCTATAACATCTATTGCGCGCCAATTAAATCTTCATCCCATAAGTTTGTCAAGGACCTTCTTAGAACAAACAGGACAAACCCTTGTTGACTTTATTAATAGGACAAGAATTAAACATGCAAAAGAGCTTTTTAAGGAGAATTACAATAACCTGGACCAGGTCGCAAAAGCAGTTGGATACTCGAGTGTCCGAACGTTTACGCGTTCATTTAAAAAGCATGAAGGCGTAACTCCGGGTAAATACAAGGAGGCTATGTAGAGCTGTTTTAGAATTTCAGCTTTATTAAAGCTTTTTCAAAAATATGTAGTTTAGTATTGGTCTATAGATAACCAGATGTAAAATTAGTTTTATAATTGTTGGCTGAACAGAACCAAAAGGGCTTTCAAAGCGAACTGATATAGAACCTTACATTTGGTTATCTATATATTTTCAGTGATTTTATGGACTGGAAAATAGGCCAATATTATTAAAATAATCAGAATGGAAACTCCTGCCTGTAAATAATCCGTAACCTTTTAATAACTAATTCTTAACTTCTATAAAAGTATATTTATGTTAAAATCCTAATTATAATCATATTAAAAAAATCTTTATTAATAACGCTTTTTATATAAGAAAAATCTTTATAAATGCGAAGATATTTATTTGAAGGTATATGAAAAATGGTGATTTATTGGGGTAGTTATGGAAATCACCATTAGTTTAATAGGAGAAAAAATATGGGTAATGTAAAAAATATATTTTTAATATCAATAATATCATTTTCCTGCATCGGTCTGGCATCATGCGCTGATCAGGCTAAGATTGCAACTAGTTCCGTGAAAACTCAAATACCACCCAAAGCAACTGCAGCAGCGTATACACAGAAAATTATTAATACGCCAACTGCTGTTGTCAGCCCAACTAAATTGGATAGTAAAAAAGTTATTGAGTCATGGGAAGAGTTTAATGATTCAGATTTTCCGCTTATCGCTTCTATTCCTGAGAAAGGCATATATCTTTATGCTATAAAAGATGGTGGGGTTGTGCTATATATCAACAACAAGGGTCATTATTACGACTGGGAATATCTGACGCCAAGGTTCATTTTACCTCAGATGCGTGTTTACGATTATGATAAAGACGGTAAGGACGAGCTTGCTGTTGTTCTTTACATAGGCTCTGGAACAGGCTTTTCTGTAGAAGAGCTTCATATTGTTGAAATTTCAGAAAATGTTGATTTATCTGATAATCCATCCGATAAAAACTATTCTGTTCCAAATCCTGAGTATTTTAAGGATTATATTTACTTTCCCAAAGATTATATAACTCAATTAAATAAACTGACTAAGATAGTTATTCATAACAAAACAAATGAAGCTGCAGCTGAAGTAATTGTGAACGCGAAACTATCTTCCTTAGATTTGGGAGAAAATAAATTCGAAGGCAAAAAGTTAAATTATGAAAGTAAGCCGATTTATGGGGATATCGCGCATTTTAACATTGAAGGCAATAAAATTACTGCAGATTTTGCATTAGGTATATGCAATAATTTACATGCAGAACCTGTTTATGTTGGAGATGTAAATGCTGACGTAAGCTTTGCTAGAGGGAAGTTTACCCTCAGAAACTTATATTTTAAGGCTAATGAAGAATATCTTAAATAGACTAACGCTTTTTAACAAAATAAATTTCTTATCTTTTAAGGGCGTTTCAAAAAAATTTCTTGTTCAAGTTTTTGAAATGCCCAGTTGAGAAGTTTTCTTTTTGATGCTTCCTATAATAATTTTTGTAGAGCAACTTTTTTGAAAAAAACTTATTCTGAAGAAGTCTCTTTATTTTACATTGTAACTTTTCTGTAAATATTCTTAATTAATTCTTAAATCATTTCAGGCAATCGCAATATAAAATGAGTATAAGATAAATAAGAACCTCATAGAAATCGAATTAAGTCTCCTCTATGAAAATAGAAAATTTATCATGTAAATATAAATTAAAGTCAATTAATCTTTTGGATTTATC
>JAUZPS010000358.1 GCA_030705945.1 Bacillota bacterium | reverse complement strand
ATGAAAAATGATATTTATTTTGTACTAATTTACTTATAATTTCTATATCTTTGTTAATTAAGATTAAAACCAGCTATTAATAGTGTTAGGAATGGCTGACCCCAGGTTGCTTAGTAAATCTGTAATAACTTTTAAATAAACTGAACTAAATTAAAAATCACTTTTAACATATATTTAGCGGAGCGAAACATGAAATAGATTATCTGTATTTTGCTAAATATAGGTAATGAAAGCGATTATTATATTTTAAATAGTAATATGTTTATATAATATATGTAAAATTAATATACGTTGCTGCTTAATAATCTTAAATTTTATGCCTTATATATGTAATTCATATAGGATAATTCTATAATATGATATAATTTATGTCAATTAAACATTGAAAATTCTCAAAAATATATATTATTAATATTCCTGAAGTTAATTAAATATTACATCTTACATGCCTTTGATACGTGGGAAATAGTTAATAAAATTTAGGTTTATGACTTCATAATTCATCAAAAAAACCGATATAAATATAAAGTCTTGATATTTTCTTCTGTCAAATGTAAGATTAATAGCGTGAGACAAAAAGGCAATTAATTATTTGTTAGGCAGTACCAGAAAAAACTTAGCAACTGGTCGTTTCAAGAACTTGATATAATGAGTTTTCATCATATAAAACTTGAACAAGGAATTTTTTGAAACGCCCTTATATATATGAATAAAATAAATAATAGGTGTAAATAAGGTAGTATATGTTAAACTTTAGGAGGATAATATGGAAAATTTGAAAATTTTGTTTGCTTCTTCCGAAGTAGTACCTTTTGCAAAAACTGGAGGACTAGCAGATGTAGCAGGGTCTTTGCCAAAAGCGATAAAAGCGCTTGGAGCTGATATAAGGGTTGTTATGCCAAAGTATAAATGCATACCTAAAAAATATACCGATAAGATGGAATTGGTATGCAGCCTCTATGTAAATATTATCTGGCGGAGACAGTTTTGTGGAATATATAAACTGGAGATAGACGAAGTAACCTATTATTTTATTGAAAATGAGTTTTATTTTAATCGGGATGGGCTATACGGACATTTTGATCAAGCGGAGCAATTTACATATTTCAACAGAGCGCTATTGGAAATGTTGCCTCACATTGATTTTAAAGCTGATGTAATACACTACAACGACTGGCAGACTGGAATCGGAAGCCTTTTGCTGGAGTCTGATTATAAAGAATTGAAGTTTTATAAAGATATGAAAACAGTTTATACAATTCACAATATCAAGTATCAGGGAATTTTCCCGAAAGATATTATGGATAGCGTTCTTGGGATTAACTGGGAATATTTTCATTTAAATGGTATTGAACACAATGACCAGGTAAATTTCATGAAAGCTGGTATTGCATATTCGGATATTATAAATACCGTTAGTAAGACTTATGCTGAAGAGATCAAGTATGATTTTTTTGGCGAGGGTCTAAATGGTATAATTAACAGGCGTTCGGCCGATGTATATGGGATTTTAAACGGAATTGATTATGACCATAATAATCCCTCAACAGATAAAAGGTTGTTTGTTAATTTTAGTTCCAGAAATTTAAGCGGAAAGCATGAAAATAAGAAGTTGCTGCAGGAACAATTAAATCTTCCTCAGAAAGATGTACCTATGATAGGGATTATTTCAAGGCTGGTTGACCAAAAAGGCTTTGATCTTATTGATTGCGTTTTTATGGATATAATGGATTTAGATGTCCAGCTTGTTATATTAGGCACAGGCGAGTATAAGTATGAAAATATGTTCAGATGGGCAAGCGAGGTTTACCCGGAAAAAGTATCGGCAAACATTAAGTATGACGATACGCTTGCTCAGAGAATATACGCCGGATCGGATATGTTCCTTATGCCATCCCAGTTTGAACCTTGTGGCTTAAGTCAGATGTTCAGCATGCGATATGGAACAATTCCTATTGCCAGAGAGACCGGTGGACTTGATGATACAGTGAAGCCATACAATGAATTGACAGGTGATGGAAATGGTTTTACTTTCAAAAACTATAATGCCCATGATATGCTTTATACAATAAGAAGAGCTGTGGAGTTTTATAAGGATAAAACCACATGGGAAATGCTGGTTAAACGCGCCATGAAACAGGATTTCAGGTGGGAGAAATCAGCTTCGGAGTATTTAGAATTATATAATAAAGCAATGCAGAAAGAGTAGGAGATAATAAGTGGAGTTTAATATGCCCATAGTAAAGGGGATAAAAAGTTATCTCGGGGCAAATCCTGTGGCGTTTCATATGCCCGGACATAAGCTTGGCAAAGGACTTAGCAAGGAAGTTTTTAATGATATTACAGCGATGGATTTGACTGAAATACCTTACTTGGATAATTTGCATTTTCCTGAGGGAATAATTGAACAGGCTCAGAAGCTGGCGGCAAATGCTTTCGGCGCGGAAGAGACATTTTTTCTTGTAAATGGATCAACCTGCGGAATACACGCAATTATTATGACCATATGCAGGCCGGGAGATAAGTTGATCGTAAGTCGCGATTGCCATAAGTCGGTAATAAATGGAATGATGCTTGCTGGCGTTGAACCGATATACATAAGTCCAGGTTATGATGAAGCCTTTGGCATACCTACAGTAATAGCAGCAGATAACCTCAAGGAGAGTTTTGAAAATAACCCTGACTGTGTGGGGGTCCTTATAACAAGGCCGAATTATTACGGAGTTTGTTCGGACTTAAAGGAGATTGCCGACATAACTCATTCTTACAATAAGATACTTGCAGTTGATGAGGCTCACGGCTCTCACCTGAAATTTAACAAAAAGTTGCCTCAATGCGCAATGGAATTAGGAGCTGATATATGTGTTCAAAGCGCGCATAAGACTCTGCCTGCTTTGACTCAAGGAGCTTTCCTTCATGTAAAGTCGCAGAAAATTGATGTTGAAAGACTGAAATTTAATTTGAATATTCTACAGACAACAAGTCCTTCATATATAATAATGTCAGCGCTTGATTATTCAAGAGCATTGATGGAAATTGAAGGTGAGGCGCTGTTAGATAAACTTATTGATAATATCGATTGGTTCAATAATTCCTTAAAATCCTATGGGGAATTTAATATTCTTTCGGATGAAAAACTGGAATACGGCTGTATGGATAAAACAAGGATAGTCATTAATGTAATAAAAAATGGAATCACAGGATACAAGGTTGAAATGCTGCTGCGGGAGAATTATAATATACAGGTGGAAATGTCCGATTATAATAATATTGTTTGCATTGCAACAGTATCAGATATAAAAGAAGCTTTTGAAAAGCTGTTATATGGTCTTGGCGGTATTTATGATAAAACATATAGATCAGTTGAAATAAACAAAATAATATATAGCAAATATAATTTGCCTGAAAGGGCAGTTTTACTTAAGGATATATTTAAGTATAAGTCCTGCAAACTTGGACTAAAAGAAGCTGTCGGAAAGGTTTGTAGAGGTACAATTACTCCATATCCGCCAGGCGTTCCTGTAATTTGTCCTGGAGAACTGATTAAAGAAGAGGCAGTGGAGGAAATTATAAATATAATAAAGTATGGCGGAAAAGTTAATGGCGTCAGTGAGGACAATAAGATAGAAATAATTGATATTAAATAAATTTATGTTCCACAGTTTATTGGAGGTAGTTATGAGCAGAGGGCTTTTTATCACGGTGGAAGGAACAGATGGGTCTGGAAAGACTACACAGATTAAGTTAATTGAAGAGTATTTAAAGAATAAAAACAAAGAAGTGATAATAACAAGAGAACCTGGAGGAACTAAAATCAGCGAGAAAATCAGGGAGCTGATTTTAGATACAGAAAATACAGAAATGGGAATTATTACTGAGATGCTTTTATATGCGTCAGCTCGGGCTCAATTAGTATCTGAGCTAATAAGACCTTCTGTGGAAGCTGGAAAAATTGTTATATGCGATAGATTTGTGGACTCAAGTTATGTTTATCAGGGGTTTGGAAGAGGAATTGACTTGAAAATAATTTCTGATGTCAACAGAATTGCTGTTGACGGATTGGTTCCGGAGCTTACCTTGTTTTTTGATATTCATCCATCAAGAGCTTTGAAGAGAAGAATTAGTACAACAGGCGCAGACCGGATTGAAAAAGAAAAGATGGATTTTCATAAAAGGGTGTATGCCGGTTACAAGAAATTAGCGCTGCTTTACCCTGATAGGATAAGGTGTATTGACAGCGACAGGAGTATCGAAGAAATTTTTGCTGATGTGAAATACTGCATTGATGAACTCATCTAAGAGGAGCAAAATGACGAAGGCCTTTACAGCGCTTTGCGATAGACAGGTGTAAAAGATTAATTGATTCAGGAAGTATAATAAAAAAACTTGTATACTTGGCGTTTCGAAAACTTGGTATAATGGGTTTTCATAATACAATACTTGAACAAGGAATTTTTTGAAACGCCCTTATTATAAACAAATTTATAACCGGAGTGGTTTATATGAAGGTTCGAGATTTTGCTGATAAAGCCTCAAATGTCAATGAATCCCGTGGACGTGAGGAGAGAAAAGTACCAGAAGTTAAAAGCGCTGGTTTTCAAAATAAGCTTATCCAAGTTGAAAGCGCTAATTTTGAAGAACATGTTAAGGATATGGTTGATAAAATTATTGAGCAGGGAGAGAAATTATCAAACAAGGTTGATATCAGAGAACTAAAAGTTTATAAAAAAATGATTTCGGAGTTCCTTGACGAAGTAGTAGCTAATTCCCATAAGTTTTCAAAACAAAGCTTTCTCGATAGGCGTGGAAGATATAAGGTTTATGCGGTAATCAAAAAAATAAATCAGGAGTTGGATTTAATTACAAAGGATATTTTAAACGATGAAAAGGACAATATACAAGTTCTTCAGAGGATAGACGATATAAGAGGTCTAATACTTGACATAACAATGTAGACATTAAGGAATGATTGAAAAATTACTTCCGATTCTGAGCGAAGATTTTATTGGAAGTTATTTTTTCAACATTCCTAAATATATAGTTCGTAGAAAACTATGCCAAAACTATCAAGTGAGGTGGATTGCGATTTTTGACAGATTGGTTGGACAGATGCAAATTAAAGAGATTTTAGCCAATTCATTAAAAAATGATAAAGTAGCTCATGCTTATGTATTTACGGGCCCTAAAGGAATTGGAAAGAAAACCTTTGCAAAGTCTTTTTCAGGGCTTCTTTTGTGCTCGGAACGGCAAGGGGAACTAAGCTGCGGTGAATGCTTAGCCTGTAAAACCTTTGATAATGACACAAATCCGGATATTCATATTATAGATGGCAGCGACGGAAGTATTGGGGTTGATGAAATTCGAACTTTACAGAGCGATATTATATTAAAACCAATGTATTCT
>JAUZPS010000357.1 GCA_030705945.1 Bacillota bacterium | reverse complement strand
GCAATAAACATTTTACATCCATTTTTTATATTGCAAAATATATACCTTGATTCATAAGTTGCGAAAAGTTCAGCTTTGATAGTAAAATGCAGATGTATTAACTGCATTTTTAATGTAAAATCTTTTTCGTAACTTATATAGATAAATCATTATTAATCTTACATTTAGCAGAGCAGAATAACGAACATTTTAACTTTATTTTGCAATAGATAAATGTAAAAGATTAATAATGATTTTAATAAATTTTCAATAGTTTATTTGCAGGAATTTACAAGTATAATATTACTGTATATACCGCTGTTAGGTAAAACAACTCGTTTGTTATCTTCTGTTTCAAGGACCGTGAAAAGTACTTGAATCTCTTTAACCTTACCGCTAAGATCCTGGGACTTAATCTGGTCTCCTACATTAAAAGGCCTGAATATAAGTATCAACACACCTGCCGCAAAATTTGCGAGGGTTCCTTGAAAAGCCAGTCCTACGGCTAGACCAGCCGCGCCAAACAACGCGATAAAAGAAGTCATTTCGATTCCAATTAAAGATAAAACAGATATTACTAGCAGTAGTTTTAATGATATATTTAAAAGAGAAGAAAGAAAAGAAATCAAGGTAACATCATTATATGCTTTGTTTAAAACCTTCTTTGTCGCTTTAACTAATAAGTTTATGAGAAATATTCCGATGAGCAGAACTGCGCCGCCAAATAAAATCTTACTTCCAATCGAGATGATAAAATTATAAATCGCATCATTATTGATATGACTACCAAATAAATTCATAATAAGCCTCCTTTCAAAAGTTTACTGTTCCTTATTTTTGAAGTTTTTTTGAGACACCACAAGATTTGCGGTTGAAAGCATACTATTAGGAATAATAACTTTACAGCCATCATCTTTATACGCTACTGTATGCATGATCTGGATTTCCTTAACTTCAGCAACAATTCCTTTGAATTCAAGGATTTCGCCAACTTTAAAAGGTTTAAAGAACAGTATCAGAACACCTGCTGCAAGATTTGACAGATTGCCCTGCAAAGCAAAACCTACTGCGAGACCTGCCGCGCCAAGAACCGCAATAAAGGATGCTATCTGTACTCCCATTATTGAAATAACACTTATAAAAAGAATTATTTTCAAAAGGATTCCAGTCATAGACTTTAGAAAGCTGTTGAGCGTCACGTCTTTGATGCTTTTTTTAAGTATTTTTTCTATGAACTTCACCAAAAGTCCAATCAGCCACAGACCGATGATGAGCGTCAATATTGCTGTGATTACCTTACCACCGTAAAACAATACGTTGTTATAGATAAAATCGCCATTAGGAATTGACATTATAAACCACCTCCATAAAAAATTTGATAAATTTATTCATAAATAAGTTGCGAAAAAGATTTTACATTAAAAATGCAGTTAAAACGTCTGCATTTTACTATCAAAGCTGAACTTTTCACAACTTATGAATCAAGGGTATATATTTTGCAATTTAAAAAATGGATGCTAAATGTTTATTGCAAAATATATAAACTAAAATCAATTAGGCTCTTGGGTATTTACATTTTTGTAACAAAGTACCGTAAAAGCGTTCGTTATTTTCTCTGCTAAATGTGGGATTAATGATGATTTTAGTATAGATAATTATATACCAACTTTCACGTTATTTAAAATAAAATTTTAAAAATATGTATTACTGCTATAAGCGATGAAGCCCGTAATAATACAAATGATAAATGGAATAATTAGGCGTAAATTTATGATGATAAAATTGTCTGAAAGTTGTCAGTGAGATGTCTTGTTGTCTATGATATAATTTAAAATGTAGAAAGTATAAAAAACTCTCGGTAATTTGACCGGGGGTTTTTTATTTATGGAAGATTTCTATTGACGCCCTTATATACTGAGCAGAACAGCCGAAAAATGGCTTTTAGAAGCGAGCTATATAAAAAGCACTATTAATCTTACATTTGACGGAGCAAAATAACGAACGCTTTAACGTTATTTTGTGATAGGCAAATGTAAAGATTAATTGCTTTTTATATAGAATAAAACTTTACAGTTGGTTATATATACAACAAATCATGAAATATTAACAAATATATTTTTTGCTCTAATGATTAAAATATAAAAGTACAAATGAAAAAACAAAAGCTAGTATTTGGATATAATGGCTTCTGTTTAATTTCTTTTATTGGAGGTTGTTGTATGAAAAAGTGGAATCCGTTTGGGAAAGTAGATATGGAGATAGGAAGCTTTCTTAAGAAGTCTCCCTTTAACAAGGAGTATAGCAAAGAAGTTGAAGCTGACAAAAATGATGAAATAAAGCCGAGTGAATCTGAGGAAGCTAAAAAGGAAGGTCCCGTCGGTTAATAAAATTTATCGATTAAGAAAGATAATAAATATTTAGGAGTGTTGCGATATGGGAGACAATGACGCAAATAATTTCGAGCATGACATCGACATAAATAGTATTTCCTTTAATAACGTAAACAAGGATTTTGAAAGCCAGTTCAAGGAACGTTATAAAGATTCAATAAGCATGGTGTCCGACAGTAAGGATCAACTAGAAAACGCATCAGGAGCCGTTTCTCTTGATGCGCTTGGAAAGATAGCAAGGCAAATTAAATATTATGATAAAAATTCTGATTTCGAAAAAAGTTTTGAAGATATTTTGGTGGAAGACAGACGTTTCACAGAGACATAACTCAACTTTCCCGTTTCAAATTATGCAGCCATTAAACAACCACAAATTCAACTATATTTGGATATAAATTTGATAGGTGTATCATTATTCGTATTTGGCTGCAAGAATAATAATGATGTGGGAAAGTAGAGCTAATTTACTTTTGGCAACCAACTGTAAAACTATATAAGTTGCGAAAAAGATTTTACATTAAAAATGCAGTTAAGGTAGTATCAAAAAAACTTAGCAACTGGGCGTTTCAAAAACTTGAAATAATGGGTTTTCGTCGTATAAACTTGAACAAGGAATTTTTTGAAACGCCCTAATACGACTGCATTTTAAAAAGCTTTACAGTTGGTTTTTTATATCTGCAATTAATATTTGGAAATATATCAAAATAACTTAAAAGCGCTTACCTGAACTTAGGTTTATAATCTGTTGATTTGAATTCTTTGTTCTCTATTGGAGAAAAGTCTTTAATGGGATTACCTTCTATAAACAGCATGATTAGCGGTAGATCTTTTAGCGCTGATATATCGCTGACATTGTTATCTATCATTCTAAGAGCTGTTAAATTTTTTAACGAACCTAATACATTGATATTCTTTATTTTGTTGCCGCTTATATCAATGGAATCCAAAAGAGGAAATCCGGACAGGAACGAAATATCCTGGCAATTATTATTCCTTATATAAAGCGAGTTCAAACGCTTGTTTCCGGCTAGAGGAGTAAAATCCGTGATCTTATTGACATCGGCGCTGAAGGACGTTATTTTGGTACTGAATTTCAGCGGTGAAATGTTGGAAATACTGTTGAAGTCCAGCCTCAATGAATCCAACTTTTTAAGGTATGAAAGTTCAGATATATCTGAAATGTTGTTATTTGTTATTTCGAGTGATTCAAGATTTTTAAACCTTCTTAGGCCTTGAAGACACGATATGCCGCAATTATTTAAAACTAATATTTTTGTTTCCAATATTTCCTTATCAGAGATCGGTTTTTTTAGTTCTTCATCAGTTATAGGAACATTCTTGCTCATCAACAGATATGTTTTAATAGCTTTTTCCAGATCTTTATCCATCTTTACATTCATATTGGAATCTTCAGCTTGATCAATACTGTAATTATCTGTATCAACAGGAAGATAGGTTGGCTTTTTTGAAGATTCAGTTATATTAGGGTCCTGGGCTGAAATAATATCCGCTTTCTGAGCGGCAATCACAAGTATCTTGCAAGCCTCTGCATGAGTTACAAAGTTATCTGGTTTGAAAATGAGCCCTTTATCATCCTGATAACCTGAAATAATACATTTATCGTCAAGGTATGTAACACATTCGTAATACCATTGATCTTTATTAAAATCTCTGAAGCGATTTATGACAGTTTTAGATGAGGGTTTAAAAAAACTCTTATAGATTATTGAAGCAAACTCTGCTCTTGTTACATAGTTGCCAGGCATAAAAGAACCGTCAGCGTAGCCGTTGATAATATTTGCGTCAGCAAGCTTTAATATAGAAGCCTGACTATTTGCGTCGCAGAGATTTATATCCCAAAATTGTTTAGTGGTAAGCTTAGGAAACTCAATATTGTAGCCTTTTGCTACAGAGTCAATCAGACATGCGGTTTCAAGCCTGTTAATATTGTCGTTGGGGCTATGCGGGTCATTATTTAATGCGCCAAGTTCTTTGCAGGTATTGATATAAGTATCATACCAGGCAGCATAGGTTGGAATTGATGAAATAACTAAAACCAAGATAAGAGCAATTAAACCAATAACATTTTTCTTCATTTCCAAAACCCCTTTCCGTATTTTAATTATGCAAGACAAACAAATACCGAGGGCATGAGTTGGAGCTGTATTATTTTATTAATCTGTTACATAGTTTATGATATGCTTAATTGTGATTTGCGGTTACAAGAGATAGATAAAATGTAAATCTTTAAGACAGTATTAAATAAAGATTTATACTATAATTATTTCACTATTTATTAAACTAGTCAATATTAAACGCTCATAAATCTTGAGAAATTTACTTGTTGTGTTAGCAGTGGGAATGATTAACAGTTTGCACGATTTGCAGAATAAGCCTTTCACAAAAGAAAATTTTGTTTTGGTATTTGTAGAAAATTGATACAATGATATAATATATGTGTAAAAATGGATTTCATCAATTGTTGTTCTAATAAACTTATGCTAAAGACGTGAATTATTAATATTGATCAAGCCAACGAGAAATTTGCTTTGGCTTTAAGCTTTTCTAAACTGAAGGGAAATTGGACTTAATATTTTGTAAAAGCGAGATAAATATAAACGTTAACCGAACCAGCATAAACAGCAATGGCTTTAATATTGTTAATGCTGGTTAATTTTAGTCTGTAATTTTTATCTTTTATCTTTGGCAATTTATCTGCTAGCACACGGAAAACATAAGGGCCTTTTTTTACATGGCATAAGCTATACAATTTTTCTATTACCTTGAAATAACAAATGCATCATAGTCTTTGGGAATTATTTTTGCAAAGTTTAATATTTAATGGAAGGATGGTGTTGATTATCATTTAAAAAAGACAAAATATTTTGTCGCTGATATATATTTTGCAATAAACATTTTACATCTATTTTTTATATTGCAAAATATATACCTTGATTCATAAGTTGCGAAAAGTTCAGCTTTGATAGAAAAATGCAGACGTATCAACTGCATTTTTAATGTAAAATCTTTTTCGT
>JAUZPS010000356.1 GCA_030705945.1 Bacillota bacterium | reverse complement strand
TTTACGCCTCTGACAACAGCTTTAATATGATGGATCATATCCTCCATCGTAACCCTTGTAGTATCTTCGTACCCTAGAACAACCATTCCAAGAGAATCGCCCACGAGAATGCTGTCTATCCCAGCCTGATCCAGTATTTTAGCTGTAGAATAGTCATAAGCTGTCATCATTGTTATTTTTCTTCCGTCTTTTTTAGCTTGATTGTAATCAGCTGTAGTAAATCTGTTTTTCATTATGTCACTCCTAATATAGCCTTAAGAAACTATAAAAGGCCATTCTAAAGAGAATAGCCAAAAAAACCATGTTTATGTTTCATTTTGACCTGTCTCTGTCCATATGGCTCAAAGCAGTTTTAAAAGACTATTAAGTATTTATTCGTGCAGTTCTTAAAAGATACCGCCGAACATTAATAATACATTATCATAAAAAATTTAATAAGGCAAGGCTATAATTTTGCTGCAAGACTATTTTTAGCAAAACAAAAGCCGCCTGCAACTAAGCAAACGGCTTTGATTTATAAAATTATTTTTATTACGCTTTTGAAACAGTAGGCTGTTTAGCTTTATATTCCTTCCACATAACCCATAATGGACTTGCGATGAATATTGATGAATAACATCCGCTTGCAATACCGATAAGAAGCGGGAATGTAAATACTCTAACTGATTCAATATTGTAGTAACAAGCAAAACAGAATATAGTCAAAATACTGATTAAAACTGTTACAACAGTGTTAATAGATCTGTTTAATGTCTGTAAAATACTTCTGTTAACAAGTTCAGCTATAGGAACTTTTCTAAGCAAACTTGTATTTTCTCTTATTCTGTCGTAGATGATGATAGTGTCACTCATGGAGTATCCTAATATCGTCAGAATGGCCGCAATAAACGATTCATTCAACGATATATTAAATATCGTGTAAACCGACAACATTATAAGCGCGTCATGTAACAACGCTAAAATACCCATAACACCCGCTGACGGACCCGACATTGTTCTGAATCTGAACCACAGGTAAAGTATGATGAGCACACAAACTATAAAGGCTGCTACCATAGCGTTAGACATCAATTCTTTTCCTATGAACGCAGACACGTTTCTGATTTCAGGTTGAGTATCCTTCTTAACCTTAAAATCCGAATCCTTCTTTATTGCAGTTAACGCGTTTGAAACTTCAGCGCTGCTTAAATTCTGAGTTTTTTCAGCAACGTTTAAAACCAGCATATAAATGCTACCCTTACCTTTAGCGTCAGGTATTTCTGATTTCTGAGCCGTAACTTTTTTATTGATTGCCTTAGATACTACATCTGCCGCTTTATTTGTGTCAAATTTGTTATCCTCCATTTGAAGTGAAACAATTGCTCCTCCTTCAAACTGAATGTCGAGGTTAAACCCTCCGTGCGCGATAAAGCCAACTACTCCTGCTAATATAATCAATATCGAAAGACCAAAGAACCAATACCTTTTACCAATTAAATCAACCATTCTGTTCTTTCACTCCTTTCACGCCATAAAGCCATTTATGCTTTGCAATATTCAAACCGGATACTGCTTTTAACAACAATCTTGAAGCAGTTACGGCAGTAAGGAAGCTTAATATGACTCCCACGATGAGTGTTATAGCAAATGACTTTATTGCTCCAGTACCGAAGTATAAAAGAACACATCCGGAAATCAATGTTGTTATGTTACTATCAAATACAGCGCTGAAGGCTCTCTTAAATCCGATATCAATAGCTGAACGCAATGTTTTTCCATTACGGAGCTCTTCCTTAACCCTCTCAAATATGATAACGTTTGCGTCAACACCCATACCGATAGACAGTATGAGGGCGGCAATACCAGGTAATGACATTGTAAGCCCAAACCATGATATAAACAACAGCTGGGAAACTGTATGCCCTAAAAGAGCTATACAAGCAAGTATTCCAGGCAATCTGTAGAAGAAAAGCATGAATACGCAAACAAATATAAATGCTACAATACCTGCTGTTACACCAACACTCAATGCGTTTGATCCGAGCATCGGGCTTATGGAGCTGGTATTTTCTGATTCAAGCTTGAAAGGCATTGCGCCGGATTGGATATCCTGCGCCAATCTAACAGCTTCATCAACTGACTTCTGACCTTGCACAACACATTCACCGCTTGTTATTGCTTCTTTAACATTTGGAGCTGATAAAAGCATCTCATCCATATAGATACCGATTCTTTTACCTACTAATCTTGATGTAGCATCTGCAAATTTCTTTGTGCCTTCGCTATCAAGTTTAAGCGCCACATCATTTCCTCCGGTTTGTGTATCTGCTTGATATTTTGCTGATTTAACATTTTTACCTTCAAGTATAGGATCACCACTTACAGGAACAATCTGGCCGTTTGCGGACTTGGTTTCATCTATTTCCCTGAAAGTAAGTAATGCCATTTTACCGAGATCTTCTATTGTGCTGCCTGGATCCTGTATTGTCGTGCCTTTTTTCAACGGGATCTGAACAGTTATTCTTTTCTTGCCATAGTCAACTGCAACTATTCTGTCCATAACGCCTTTGGCGTCAAGTCTGTGTTCAATAACCGACTTAGCTTGATTTAATTCATCATTTTTTGCTGCATATGGTTTATCATTCTTATCCCTCGGAGCTAGTAAAACATCAATACCACCTTTTAAGTCAGCAGCCTGACGTATGTCATACGCACTCTGTATGGTTCCCAATCCTGAAATTGTTGTGCCATTTGGCTGAAATGCTAAAAAGGTCAAAATTGCAACTACCGCGATTACTGAAAAGAATTTGACCGCGTCCTTACCTCTCATTTGTTAAATTCCCCCTTTTAAACTTGTCCGCATGACGATATTATATAATTTACGAACCCTCTTCGTCAATACTTTTTAAGTTATTCACCTATGTAATTATAGGATTTACAGTAGTTTTAAACTAACTTTTACATAATAAAAGCCTATTTGTTCATTATATTATGTAGACTTTCGAATAAATATTCTTGTGATTTTAACATTTATTGTTACTATCTTTTACATTACTTTCTTTACTTATACATTCTTTATTGCTTTAGGCAGTATCAAAAAAAACTTAGCAACTGTTCGTTTCAAAAACTTGATATAATCTGTTTTCGTCGTATAAACCTGAACAAGGAATTTTTTGAAACGCCCTTACTTATACTTTTAAATTTGTGTTTTGATCCACAATGCGCACTCTAATCTTTTCTTCTCTAACTCGCAACCTATTTTGTAAGGCAAATTAATATCGTTATTAAATTGATACGCATTAGCCGCGCATCCTCCGCTGCAGTAAAACTTTGCCCAACACGCAGAACATTCTTCCTTTGAATAAACATTAGATTTCATAAATGTGTTCTGTTTGTTTCTTTCAAAGGAATCTTCACAAACATTGCCCATCTTGAATTCTTCCATTCCAACAAACTGATGACATGGGTAAATATCTCCATCGGGAGTGACCGAAAGATACTCATGACCTGAACCGCAGCCACTCAGCCTTTTTGCTATGCACGGCCCCTGATCAAGATCAATCATGAAATGAAAGAAGTTAAAACCGTTTCCCTCTTTATCTCTTTTTACATATTCATGAGCAAGTTCCTCATATTCTTTAAAGAGCTGCGGCAAATCTTCTTCTCTTATGTCATATCCGGTATCCTTAGCAGCAACAACAGGTTCGACAGAAATCTGCTTAAAACCTTCATCAGCCAAGTGCAGAACATCCTTTGAAAAATCAAGGTTCTCTCTGGTAAAGGTTCCTCTTACATAATAATTGTCCTGATTTCTCGAATCAGCAATATCTTTGATCTTTCCTATTATATCCTTATAAGAACCAGTTCCGTCTACTCTGTACCTCATTCTGTCATTTGTCTCTTCACGCCCATCAATGCTTAGAACAATATTTTGAATATGTTTGTTGATATATTCCTTATACTCTTCTTTCAAAAGGAGAGCATTAGTTGTAATTGTGAATTTAAAATTCTTGTTATACTTTTCAGAAATACTCAGAGCATAATCAATTATAATCTTTACTGCATCAAAGTTCATCAAGGGTTCCCCGCCAAAGAAATCGAGTTCTAGATTCCTCCTGCTGCCAGACTCTTTTATCAGGAAGTCTATAGCCTTTTTGCCTATCTCAGGACTCATCATGGTTCTACTTCCGCCAAAATCACCTGTGGAGGCAAAACAATATTTGCATCTTAAGTTGCAGTCATGGGATATATGGATACATAAAGCTTTAACAACAGATTTTTTATCCCAAAGAGGCATATAATCCTTATAAATATCAGGACAATAAAGCAATTCTTTTTTAGCAAGGTCGTTGATTTCATCAACAGCTTCACTGATTTCTTCCCTGTCGTATTTATCTGAAAGCTTGTCCACTATTTGTTCCTTTGATAATTTTTCATAGAAATCAAGTATATCAAAGGAAATTTCATCAAAAACATGAACAGATCCGCTGTTCACATCTACAACAATATTGGTTCCAAACATTTTAAACTTATGAATCATAAAAATAATTTCAACTCCTGATTAATCTTTGTAACTTTTTTATTATCATTGGAATGGATAAGATTCTATGAATACTTAAACATTCAAAAAGTGGAAAGTGAGATTATTCAATCACCTTCCACTTTAATAATAAACATACCGATAACCTTGACTCATTTACCGACATGCTTTATGCTTATTTTTTCTGGCAACTTTGATTAGCTACTGTGCATGATGTCTTGCATGCTGACTGGCAGGATGTTTGGCATTCTCCACAGCCGCAATTTTTAACACTATCCTTTAAGGTTGGACCGCTTAGAGTTTTAATGTGTTTCATTAGTTTTCCTCCTATGACTTTTTTACACTTTTGTATTCTAACACATTTTTCATCACTTGAGAAGATTTTTTTTAAAAAACTTCTATAAATTTATATTATATATTCATTTATTATATTGCAAAATATATACCTTGATTCATAAGTTGCGAAAAGTTCAGCTTTGATAGTAAAATGCAGACGTATTAACTGCATTTTTAATTTAGAATCTTTTCGAAACTTATCTATATCCTAATTGTAGAAGACAAAAATTACATATAGATGAAAATGAAAATTACAATTTTGTAATAAATAATTATTTAAGAGCCTCTTTTTCAATCAAAAAATCTCCCATACAATCAATAAAATACTGATTGTATGGGAGATTTATAAAATATCTTTAAGCTATTCCTAATAATATTGCAAGGCTATAATTAACTACTTACTCCGATTTTAATTTTACTCTTAGCTACACTAGCCACAAATAACAGCACCCCTATAAACAAAATAATTATTAAGGGCTGCAATATTGCTTCAAAGCCTAAATTATTATCTATTACGCTTCTCATACCTTTCATAGCCCAATATTGAGGAAAGACAACAGCTATTTTCTGCATAAAATCAGG
>JAUZPS010000355.1 GCA_030705945.1 Bacillota bacterium | reverse complement strand
TTTGGATATCGGAAGCTCCGAATTGATTTGCGGATTATTTCTTGAACTTGCAAAAAGAAGCAATCCGATTTTAAAAGATGAAGCGATTCAAATAAACGATAGTGATATCAGTTGGGCTCGGGACAAATACGCCAAAGGCGTTAAGCGATGCATTAAGATTTATTTAAATGCTCTTGACCCGGATATAAAAGAAGAAAGGATTAAATGGATACGCGATTCATTGCCTAATATGGATTTGCATCTATTATATAAAAGGAATATTAAAGTTTCGGAAGAGACAATTTTAGCTGGAAGCGAGTATAGAAATTGTTCATGGTATCTTAGTGATTCCTACACTAAAGAATATGATTACAATAATAAATGTTATTTTGATTTGCCGAAACGTTACCGGGTAGGTCCATATACGGATGGATGCAGATTCAATCATATGGCGTTAAAGAATACTTTACAGGAAGCGGAAGTTTACGGTTTGGCTGATGTAGCTGGAAAAATCGCCTACTATCTGGATGCCCCAAGGATGTATTATTATTTTACAGCAAATGAAAGATCAAAAGCCTTGGAATATTTCAGAAGATATCTTAGAAGAATTATAGATTCATACGCGCTATCAGATGAAAATAAATTCATGACAGCTCTTAATGTATTACTGACTAGCTATACCGAAGCAGATTGTCTCTCTAAAGACAGCGGCAATTTTCAATTCAATAAATTTATTAAGCATTATCTTTATCATGACTATAATAAAAGGAATTCAAGGGGAAGGCAAAGCTGGTTTGCGTCTTCTAATCAATACATGAAAGTAAATGGACGCAATGAATACATGAAGGAAATCTGGGACAGGCATTTAGATGTTGCGGCTGAAATCGCTGTCAACGCAAAGATACAACCAGTCACTAAGGCAATTTATCATATTTTGAAGGACTCTCCAAATTCGGCGAAGTTCATAGAGGAAATAGAACTTAATAAGATTATTAAGTTGTCTTTAGTAGGTTATCAACCTCTTGCCAAAATGTTTAAGGACATATTAAAGAATAAAATAGACAGCATGAATTCCTTTAATCATAATGTTATGCTTAAATTGATAGGTTATCCTGATGATAGTCTTGGAAGTCTTGCAACTGATTATTTTAAAAGGACAAATGGGGCATTTACACCAGAATTTATCGCGGATTTTCTTATGCTGGATAACTTAGAGAAGTGGCTAGATTTATTTGAACACAATCTTGAGTCTTTAGATGGTGAAAAATATCTAGCGTTTATAAGGCATCTTATTGAAAAGACAAGTGAATCATTCCCTCGCGACATGGTTCTTTTAGAAAAAGCCAGGGATATTTTGCATATTTCTTTGGGCAAAATTAAGGAAGTATCCGCGCCGCAAAAAAAAGATTTATTGTCTCACATAATATCGGTATTATCCAATAAATCCAGAATTCCTGAATGGTTGGCTCAATTTTTGGAAGAGGTTATATTTTCGTTATCATATGAAGAACTGGAAAATTTGCTTGGAGAAATTGATTTTGCTCCTTATTGCAAGTCTACATCAGCTAGAAATAAACGCGTCATATCAATTTTTGAGTCAATAAAATTTAAAACTCTGCCGCCAGATTCCATGATCATAGATATACAGGAAACAGGAACCTCAAAAATGCTTGGCGTTTTGATTTCAATTTGCGATAAAAACAGGGAAGGACTTCAAAATAGGTTGTCCACTTTATTAATAATGCTTGAATCGCCGATTACCGGGCTTAATGAAATCGGGGAGAAGATATTTGATAATATGACAGGGGACGCGAAAAAGAAACTTCATTCACTTATTATTGATTCGCCTCATCCCAAAACGTATATGCTCGGTCTTAAAAAACTGGACGCAATTTACAAGGATTTGATTCCAGGAGAGTTTATAATTCAGATGTTAGAGCATGGCGCAAAAGAAGTCAAAGCATATATATCAGACAAAATAAATTCGGTTTTTGATAACTTGGAAAGCGGAAATAAGGAACTTTTTATTTATTATATAAAAACATTGCTATTGCTGCCAAATAAAAATGCAAAAAGCAAAGAGCGGGTTTATAGCGTATTGCCTCAGTTTGTTACAATAAATAACGATAAAAGGGAAGAAATTGAGAGTATGCTCCTTGATATTGGAAGTTCTAATATAATTATAGATTCTGAGCGGGCGCTTGTTACCCTTGCTAAAATCAGGAAGGATGGTATATTAAATGCAGGTTAATTATAAATACGCCAGCCCCTCGGTTTGCGTTCAACAGCAGGATAAATCAGTCTTAGGGTTAAGTCCTGATCTGTCAAGAGAAGAAAAGGTATCCTTCAAGGGAAAGTTGAAACATCCTCTGGTTTTTAGGGATGCAATGCTTATGTTAAGGGAGATTGTCATTTCCGATACCAGACAACAAAAGAAGGAAAGGATAGAATATTTTGCATGGCTTGAACAGGAAATTGAAAGACGTATGACTCTCCATGAAAAGGATCTTCCCGGCATAAGAAAAAGTCTGCAAGGCAATATGGACGCATTGCTCGAAGAGATTAAGCAAAAGGATAAAGACATAGGGAAGCTAGTAAAGGTAAGAAATAATCTTTCAAAAGAGCTTGAAAAACACGATGCATGGAGGGATTATTACAAGCTTGAGCGAGAGTTCTGGAAATTTATTAAAGATAGAGACTCTTCTTTGTGGTTTGTGCTGGATCCGGTAATAACAGTTCACCCGGATCAGGTATCGTTTGAAGCTTTTTCGCTGGATGAGTCAACGTATGGGTGTTTATCAATACCTATTGAAGAGTTTGAACTGATTGAGAAACCCTTGCTAGGGACAACAAATATCGATTTTTCCGCAAAGCTTGCAAAAGAAATGGAACGCTTCCGCACATATACGGATGTTGAGCTGTCAGTCAACCCAGGCGGGTTTGTGGTTGATACAGGTATAACTCCGGAATATGTGGAAAAGAAAATTGATCTGCCTGAGACATGGATAAAGGGCTTTAACCAGGTTTCTGCGGCAGCAAGCCTTGGAGGCGTTGAAATTGAACTTGATCCTGTTGATATGTATGATATTTGTTCCTTTTTAAGAAGGCATAAAGCCAATAAAAGCCCAAGGTACTTAAAATGGATTTTAGAGCCCGGCAAAAATGTAAGGATAGTATTTGAGCCATTTGGCAAAGAAATGGAACTCAATTGCGTTTATTCAGGCGAAAAGAAAAAGGAAGAAAAAATATGGGGGAGTAGACGGTGGCTGGTAATTGAGAAAATAATCCCATTGGCAAAAGCCTTTAAATTAAGATTACTGGGGTTTGGAATGCCTCAATTTATTATTGCTGACCTTGGAGTAATGAAAATGACGGTTGGATTTACCTCATGGTCCTCTAACGATTGGGTTAAAGGCACTGCCTTTAATATTATGGGAGGCTTTATAGGCGACGGTAACCATGACGAAGTGTACTCCTTATTAAAGGAACACAGATATTTATCAATTGACGACATAACTTCCAGGCTCAATGGGCAAACCAAAAATAAAAATAGGGCGGGAATAGGCATGCTTTTAAAGAGGGGAGAGGGTTACTTCGACCCAGTTAATGATACTGTAAGGTTCAGGCAACTATTAAGCGTTCCTATCGACAGCGAGTTGTATCAAGATACGCCGCTAGAACGTAATGTTCAAAAGCTATTTGACGAAGGAATGAATAATTTCAGGCTTAAATCCAACGCTGAGAAAGAATTTACTGCTTTTCAAGGATATAAAATCCCAAATGTTAAATACAAAAACTGGAACTTTCGTGGTACTGAAGATTATAATAAAGAGTTTGTTTTCACAGACACCAGCCTTACAATAGATCAGGACGGGGAGATAACAAAAGTTTCTTGTAACTGTAAGGAATTTAATAGAGGCGCAAAAAATATTTCGGATTCCTGCTCGCATATTTTGGCTTTATATGTTACATCAGCAAGGTTTCTTCATTTGGAACTGAAGCCTGATATTATATACAAAATTGATGATATTCTGGAGATGCTGTTATGACAGATAACAATGAGATTCAAAAAAATTCAAGAGAAGATTATAGAGAAATGGTGAAAAATATAGGCAAAAAGGAATTCACCTTAATGAAGATGCAAGAGTATGGCTTCTGGCCCGAAGGGTTGCCTACACCCTTTGAAAGGCAGTTAAATGAAACATATGAAGAGTATGAGAAAAGACAGGAGCTTACAAATGAGTACAGAAAAATAGTTGAGGAAATAACAGCAATTTACTCGCAGAAGGAAGATATCAGAAAAAAATTAAGGGAGCTGAAAAAAGAATATAGCCAGACATGGAATATTGATAAAATAAGGGCTGACGTAGCTCAGGCTATTATGAGGGAGTCCCGCGAAAGACGCGCTCAAAGGAAGAAGCAAAGAGAGCTTGAGAAGCAAACGCGCTCGGAAGAATGGATTAAAAAGAAGGCTGAGAAAATAATCTATATCGGCAAGGGATATTCCGATAAGCTTCATGAGTTGGACTTAGACGAAACAAGATTATCTGCTCAGGGCCTACCTGTTATAAGGACTGACAGTGAATTGGCTGAGATATTGGGAATAGAATATAAGAAACTAAGATTTTTAGTTTATCACCGCGATGTAGTTTCAATTGATCATTATCACCACTATACTATACCTAAAAGAAAAGGCGGTCTTCGAAATATTGCCGCGCCTAAAACTGATCTTAAAGGCGCGCAAAAAGCGATACTTGAAAAGATTTTATCCAAGCTTGATGTATCCGGCAGCGCGCATGGTTTTATAAAAGGAAAATCTGTGGTGTCCGGGGCAAAAGCGCATATAAAACAACCAGAATTGGTTATAAATATGGATTTGGAAAATTTCTTTCCCACAATTACCTTTAAAAGGGTATTAGGGATGTTCAAATCATTTGGCTATTCGGGCTATATAGCGTCTTTGCTTGCTATGTTATGCACCTACTGCGAAAGAATGCCCATTGAGGTTAAAGGAAAAACCAAATATGTCGTGACATCGGAAAGAATACTGCCTCAGGGATCTCCGGCAAGTCCCATGATTACAAACATACTTTGTCGTAAATTTGATAAAAGACTTAATGGCTTGGCTGAGAAATTAGGGTTTGTTTATACAAGATACGCTGACGATATGAGCTTTAGCTCAGATAGTACACTAAAGGACAGGGAGGGAAAACTTTGCGGATTGGTATCGAAAATAGCAAAGGAAGAAGGCTTTATAATAAACAAGCCAAAGACAAGGTTTTTAAGAAAAAGCAACCGCCAGTCCATAACAGGAATTGTTATTAATAATGATGATCTTAGCGTCTCAAAAAAATGGGTAAGGAATTTCAGGGCGGCTTTATTTAACGCAAAAAAGCAAAAAATAGAAGGCAGTCTCACAAACAGTCTTAGAAGCGAAATATCAGGTATGGCGGCATGGTTAAAAAGCGTAAATGA
>JAUZPS010000354.1 GCA_030705945.1 Bacillota bacterium | reverse complement strand
CGGAGGAAATAGGGCAAGATTATACAGATGTAGTTGCATTAAACGGTAATATTTATAGTTTGGTATATAATTCAAATGAAAATTTATTGAGCCTTTTTGATATTTTATCGGGTGAAAGAATAATTAGATTACCAATTTCTGAATTATATAATATGGTAGTTTTTGATAGCCGCTATTTTGTTTTTGAAGATAATGATGCAAACGAGTCAATAGTATTTGATATTATTAAAAGGAAAATTATTTTTAAGTCTTCCAATTGCTTTGTCGATATTTTAGGCAATCATATAATAACTTATTAATTTAAATTAAGATCCCATAAAGTAAACTATGGGATCTTTTTATTATGATTTCTTCTTGTGATTTAATTATTTAATTATTTTATTAATTTTATAGTTATCTCATCTTTATCTGTAGACACTTTGAATTTAATTGGGGTTAATTTCCTTGCTGTTGATGATACAAATATCATTTCAACTGGCTTCATCAATATTTTCATAAAACAGTCCGTAAGCGTCAATTAGGTTCTTTCCCATATTAGTTGATTAATGATTAATGCATTTCTAGGCGCAGCACTTTGGATCTTAACAGTTCAAAGCTGTTGCGTGTTGCGTCCATACATGATTCGCTTTACCAACATTAATTTATTTACACTTCCCTCTGCAAGCCCATTATTATATGCATACTGTTGAGTTTTTCTACAGGATTCTATATAATTTTGTATGTATGTATAATCTGTCTGGTTTTGGAGGATGTAGTGTTAACAATAAATAAATATTTAAAACCTGATGAAGAAATTATTTACAAGCTGGAGAAAAAGAAAAATTCCATATTCTTTATATTAGTATTCTTACCATTTCTGATTATTATTTGCTATTTTTTATTTATACCCTGCTTTGCAAATTGTTTTTTAGGAAAAATATCTTTTGACTCAGATGAGACTTATATTATAAATGCATTAATGATGTTTACTTTTGTTCCTTTAATTACAATATTTATTTTAAACCACATATCAGATACACTAATTATAACAAATAAAAGAATATATATTAGAAAAGCAATATCTGGATCTCTAAAGATTATTGAGTTAAAGTTTATAAAATCATATAAGTTTTTAGAAGAAAATTATAAAGGGGCTAAGTCATACTATGTTGAGTTTCTCTTATATAATAACAAGTATTATAAAACAAGCAATTTGTCTATTTCTGAGAAGAGTTTAAGAAAACTTACAAGGATACTCAACAATACGATAAAACAACCCCAAAAGCTCAAAAGAAAAGACAAATTAATAAAAAAAGAACCAGTCGACTGTTATGTTATTATTTATAAAAATTATCTGTTATCAGCAATATATTTTGCTCCATTCTTTATTTCAATTGTTATGTTTATTCTGTTAATATCTGGTTTTAATTATAAAGTTGGGATTCAAACAGATTTTGAAATTTCAGGTGTTATAGAGAAGAGGGTGATCTCACATAATCAAAAAAGTAATTCAACTACATACACGATAGCATTAAAAGAAAAAAACAGTTCAAAAGTATATGATATTGAAGTTGATGAAAATATATTTAATATGTTTAGCGAGGGAGATAATGCTCTAGTTCAGGCTAAAAAAGGCAGCTTAGGGATTGTGTATGATGAGGTCTTCTTTAAAGAATAAGATGGTGGAAAATAGATAGCCTCTTATTTCTACAGACAATGCTTTTTTATTTGACAAAATATTTATAAAATAAATTATATATAAATTGTGTAGAGAACATCAAAAATAGATTAGTTCTTATTTTGATTTGTATGAACTTCTTGTAACATCAATTTATTTAAAGCAATAGAACTTTTATTATCTATACCCTTCAACTTGTAAATTCTTCCTCCAAAAAAGCTTTCTCCATATATTCTACCAATCATTTTTTCCACTTTTAAATCTCCACCTGCAAAATCGCTTGTTAATTTACAATCAAATGTATATATAGATCCATCTTTTGCAACTATATCACCATTTTGCTTTATTGTATATAGATCAAGATTAATATAATTAATATAAATACCAGCTATTATCAAAACTGTTGAAGTTAGTATGATTAAAATACTTGCTTTTAGTTTGTTTATTTTCACTAAACTTCATCTCCGTTTGCAATTTATATATCCATACTGTTGTAATAATATAAATATTATATATTATATTAGGAACATATTCCAAATTCAATTGTTTGAGTATAAATATAAAAAACAGTAATAACATAAGTTAATATTATTACTGTTTTTTATGTGATTATTTATGTTTCTCCGTATTGAGGTGCAAAATGGAAGCTATTATTTTAAATATAAGACAATTTATTCGATAAAATATTTATAAAATAAATTATGTACAATAGTTTTATTTCAACTGTGCAACAGCCTTACGTAGTAAATTCATATCCGAGTGTGCATAGACTTGTGTAGTTGTCAAATCTCTGTGGCCTAATAATTGCTGTATGGAAACAAGATCAACATTTTTATGTAAAAGCAATGTAGCAAAGGTGTGACGTAGCTTATGGATCGACAAACCCTCTTTTTTAAATCCTGATTTATTGACATTACGTCTAAATACATTGTTCAAATATGTGGTACTTACTCTTCCTTTGTATGGTCCAACGAGAAGGGATTCATGTTCAACTTGAGGACGGAATTCCAGGTACTTTTGAATAATTTCCTTAAGCCTGATGTTAATAGGAATAATCCTATCTTTTTTGCCTTTGCCCTGTCTAACAGTAAGAATATCATTTTCGAAATCAATATCATTAATATTTAAGTTAACAAGTTCCTGTAAAAGCAAATATATTAAGGATCGTCATTTCAACTAGCTTTGTAGGAGTGGCAAGAAGAATTTCAAGTTCTTCGTTAGTTAAATAAATAGGCACCTTCTGCTCTTTTTTAGGGATTTCTACCTTCTTCATTGGATTTTCTGTTAGGTAATCTTCATTTATGCAAAATTTTGTGAAGGATCGTAGGCAGTTTATATTGAATCACTTTTTTAATTTTCAAGTCCTTTTGAAAAAAAGTTTACTTTAAATTACTTCCAAGAATTGATATAATTTTCATAACGTATAGGTTGTAACAGGTAATTGTTGTTGGGGGGATAGACATGAAAAGCAAAGCGATTAGTGACCCTGTTTTTATTAGTGCGTGTAAAAGAATTGAGGAACTTTATGGGGGAATCCCTTTTAAAGAAAGGGGTATAACAGTTTCTTCAGAGTTAATTAAGGCTACAATAGAAATTCTGAATGATGAAACTAATAAAACACTTCCGCAGAACTGCCGAAACCAGACTATAGAGAAAACACCCTACGGACTTGATTATAAGATAAAAGAAAGATTAAATACAAATCTCCGTACTGCAAATATAATATCAGATATTCTTCATAAGGCGGGTATTGTTACAGTAATAGATGTTATTAACCCTGCTACTGGAAGAAACGTAAAAGGGACAAAACTACTTCAAGAATGGTGTTGGTGATTCAAGATGCTTGAACAACATAACTATGTGTATAAGAAGGAAGTTGACTGGTCTGTATTGCAGCAAGGTATCAGTATCCCAGTTACTATACAGGTTATTTTTCAAAATACCGTAAATAGGTTTATTCCAAGAGGGCAATCTAAGGATATTTTTCTTGTTTTAGAGGGGAAGACTTATAAAGCAAACCTTGTTAACCAGAGATTTGATGAGCGTAAATACCCTAACCGAAAGGATATCCTGCAAATACGATATAACCCTCAAAGTGATATTGCAGAAAAACTCAGGAGTATTTTTGAGGTTAGTTATAGATACATAATTGAACACAGAAACAGTGCAAATGGAAACCAGCGGATATTTACTAAAATACCAGAGGAACAAAAAGAACATTTGGCTATATATACAACGGAATACGATGATACATACTATTTGGAATGCATAACCTTGGAAGATAAACGGGTTATAAAGCAAACATTCATGCAAGAAGATGAGCAGGAGTATGAAGCAAGCATTAATTATATTTCCGTTGATTCCACAGCAACTATTGCATCAGTAAGTCAAATAGTGAAAGAAAGAAGGCTTAACAGGGCTATAGGAGAGAATCTGAAACTTCTTTATAACTACCAATGTCAGATATGTGGGGAGAATGTTGGGGATAGATATGGTGTCCATGTTGTAGAAGCACACCATATAGACCCTTTTGTTGAGTCATTAAATAATGATGCAAATAACCAGTTGATTATTTGTCCCAATCACCACAGAATTGTTCATCGGGCAGCACCAGAGTTCGAAAGAAAGAAATTAATATTTATATATAATAATGGCATTGAAGAACGATTACTTTTAAATCGGCACTTGTAAAATCAGGCTTAACTTTTATATGGAATAAAGTAATTCGGCATATTTATTTAATTTGGGATAGATTTGTAGTAAAATAATTTTTGTTATAGTGTTTCAAAAGTTACATTCTTTGTTTCAAAGAATTATAGAAATAAGTTCATAAATAATCGTTAGAAGGGGTATAAACTTCATGGAAAAACTGACATTACAGAAATTGGAATCTACATTGTGGAAGGCTGCTGACATTCTTCGGGGTAATTTGAGCGCGGCTGAATACAAGGATTATATATTTGGCTTGTTATTTTTAAAGAGGATGAACGACCAGTTTGATAATGAAAAGCAGGCTAAGAAAGATGAATTTATTGGACAGGGAATGGATAAACAGGAGGCTTTAGAACTATTAGAAGAGCCGTCAATATATGAAACTTTCTTTGTTCCTAAAAGTGCAAGATGGGATAAATTAAAGAATCTCAATTTAAACATTGGTCCTGAATTGGACAAGGCATTTAAGGCAATAGAAGATGAACCTAAGAATTCGGAATTGATTGGTGTGCTGACAACGGCAAACTATAACGATAAAGAGCGGGTTCCCGATAAAAAATTATCTCAATTATTAATTCTATTTGATAATATAAGTCTTTCAGATAAGAACCTTGAAAGTCATGATGTTCTCGGAGATGCTTACCAGTATTTAATTAAACAATTCGCTGATGAAGGCGGTAAAAAGGGTGGAGAATTCTATACTCCATCAGAGGTTGTTACTACTCTTGTGAATATTTTAAAACCTCAGGAAGGTGATAGGATATATGACCCTACGATTGGAAGTGCAGGTATGCTTATTAAAAGTATTCAATATATCAAGGACCATGGGGGCAATTGGAAGAACACCTCATTATACGGCCAGGAGATAAATCTATCCACATGGGCTATAGCAAAGATGAATTTACTATTCCATGATACTAAGGGAACGGATATCCAAAAAGGCGATACCATCAGAGAGCCGATGCACCTTGAAGGTGGTGTACTTAAAACATTTGACAAGGTCCTTGCAAATCCTCCTTTCTCCTTGGATAACTGGGGATACGATGAGGCACAGGCAGACCCATATCATAGATTTCCGTATGGTGT
>JAUZPS010000353.1 GCA_030705945.1 Bacillota bacterium | reverse complement strand
TGGATTATTCTAATGATAAATTTATCGATGGTAAAAATTTAGTAAAAGCTGAAAATGCTATAAGTTTGATTAAGCAGGGGATAAGTAAATCTGATAATAGTTTGGTTAAAAGCTTTTTAAAAGATGTTTTGGATAATGATGTCGATAGTCTTATTAAGATGTCTCAAGAATTTAAAGATGACGGGATTAGTTCAGAGGATAAATTAAGGGACTTTATTAATAATAAGTTATTATTTAGCGGTGATTTAAAAGAAGATGTGAATAATACAAAATTTAATAATTTAAAATATAATTCAATAGATAATTCAATAGATAATGGAGCGGGAGATTTAAAAGAAGAAATTAATCTTATATTAAAGAATATTATAGATAAATTAAACAATTCTCAAGATAATAAAAGCAAAGAAGGAAACAATAATAATAATTTAAAGGCTGACACAGATACAAAGGAAAACAAGGTAATTAATAAAATATTTAATTCCTTGTTTGTTAAAATTGATTCAGACAATTTAAAGGATGAACTTAATACAAAAAACCTCTATAAAGAAATTAATAAAGTTTTAGACGTAATTCGGGATACTGTTTCAAACTCTGATAACCCGATGAAAGATCAGATTATTAATAAAACGGATAATATAGAAAACAGTCTTAGATTTATCGGCGAGCTTAATAATCATAGCTCATTTCTTCAAATACCAATTAAAATCATAAATGAAAATACAAACTGCGACTTGTATATCTTAAAGAAAAACTCGAAAAAAAAGAAAATAGATCCAAGCAATGTTACAGCATATATTTCTCTTGACACATCAAATATCGGAAAGTTAGATACTTTAATAAGTCTGAATAAAAAAAATATAAGCGTTAATATGAGGGTTGGAGACGAAAAAATCCGTGATTTTATAAAAAACAGCCATAACGATCTTTATAAGAGACTTAGTGAAATCGGATACAAACTTGTGGATTTAAAGTGCAGGGTCACCGATGAAGATATCAGCTTTATCAATATCAACGGCGTTTTAAAAAATGAGATAATAAACGAGAGAGGTTCGGTTGATTATAAAATCTGAGGGTGGTGGTATTTTTGGAAAAGAAGCAAAATAAAGTAAAAGAAGCCGCCGCATTACAATACAACCCAGGCGAGAGCGGCGCGCCTAAAATAGTGGCGTTAGCCAGGGGAGAAGTAGCAGAAAAAATAGTTGAAAAAGCAAAAGAGAATGACGTTCCCGTTTATGAAAATGCCGGACTTGCTCATGCGTTAGCCTCTATGAATTTAGGCGATGAGATACCCCCTGAGTTGTACGAAGTAGTTGCTCAGATTCTGGTATTTGTCGGCAGTATTGATAATAAATATGGAGAAATCAATGGAAAAGCTAAATAAAAGACAAATGGGAAGTTCCAATGAAATAATTGCAGCCTCGTACCTTAAAACTTGCGGTTATTTTATAATTAATCAAAATTATAGAGTCGGAAGACTTGGCGAGATAGATATTATTGCCCGGGAAAATGAATATATCTGCTTTATAGAGGTTAAATCCAGAAAAAGCCTATTATACGGCACTCCAGCCGAAGCGGTAAATAAGAAAAAGCAAGACAACATTAGAAAAATTGCATATATTTACATAAATCAACATAAACTGCACTCAATGAACTTCAGATTCGACGTTGTTGAAATCCTAATAGACAAAAAAAATCAAACCCCCCCCAAAATAAACCTGATAAAAAATGCATTTTGAAAATGAATGCTTAAAATCTTACTACCGCTTAGGAGCGTGTGTTCACGGTTTAGTGAACACGAAAGCGAGTTAGCGGTAGTTAGATTTTAGCATTCAAATGAATGCTTAAAATCTGAGCGTGTGTTCACGATCTAGTGAACACGAAAGCGAGTTAGCGGTAGTTAGATTTTAGCATTCAAATGAATGCTTAGAATCCGAGCGTGTGTTCACGATCAAGCATTCAATGAATGCCTAAAAAAAGCTGAACAGATAGAAAGGATTGATTATTATAATAAATAAACGTATCAATATAGGCGTATTAACCAAATATGTTGAGAATTTCTATTTTGGAGCTTTGTTAAAAGGTATTCACAATATTGTTGTGAAAGAAAATGCAAATATGTATGTCGTGGACACATATATGCTAAATAAATTCAGAGCCGATTCCATAGGCGATCTGGCATATTTTCCGATCAGCTTAAATCAGATAGATGGCTGGATTATCTTGCCGGAGGGTATTGGTGAGGAATACAAAGTTAAATTGTTGGAGACTGGAAAACCTGTTGTGTTGGTTGCTCATAAAAAAAATAACTATAAATGCAGCTACATACTGGATGATAACTATGAAAGTTCAAGGGAAATTACTGAACATCTTATTGAGCATGGACATAAAAGAATAGCATTTGCCGGGTGTTTAGGAGTATTTGATATGAAAGAAAGACTTGCTGGATATATAAAGACTATGGTAAATAACGGTCTCTTTGATAAAAACTTAATATTTGAAGCAGATAATGATAATGCTATGCCAAGTACTGGTAGGGACTTAGGATTAAGAATGCTGAATGAAGGAATTGAATTCACAGCAGTTTTGGCTGCCAATGACTTTCTGGCTTTTGGTATGATCGAAGTTTTTAAGGAAAGAGATATTGATGTTCCTAATGACATTGCAGTTATAGGTTATGATAATACTATACAGGCAAGCAGTTTTAAACCTGGTTTGACAAGTATGAGTCAGAATATTTTTGAACTGGGTAATGAAGCTGGTAAAACAATTTTTAGATTAATCAACAATGATGAAAGAAAAAATGAAAAGATTTTGATTAAATCAAATTTAGTTATTAGAAGCTCTTGTGGCTGCAAAGAAGCAGATAATCAGAACGATAGCGTTTCTTGGGAAGATCTGCGAACGAAAGATTCCATGATACGACGTCTGGAAGCGTTTATGTACAAAAATTCTGATATTGGAACCAAGCTGCTTACAATGGGGGTTGATGAAATTATTAAGCTAATCCCTGAAGTTGTTGATGATTTTTCATGGATTTGTATTGGTTTATTTAAAGAAAATACCCAGTCGGATAAGGAAATTATAATTCAAGAAATTATAGACAAAAGAAAAAATAAAAAGATGAGCCCAAGCTTTAAATGCTCGCTGGAAAATTTTCCTTCATATGAATTGATGCCTGATTATAAACTAAAAAAAGATGATGTCATATGGATAGTTCCAATTTCAACTGAGAAGAAAGACATCGGAGTAATTTCCTATATTTCAGAGATAAACAAAGAAAATGACCTGTTTGCGTATGACGCTCATATGGTTATTTACAATCTTTTAGGAATTGCAATAGATAGAGACTTAGCGACAAAAAATCTTAAAAATGCCCTTGAAACTCTTCAACAAACCCAAGAACAGCTTATTGAATCAGAAAAAATGGTATCATTAGGAAGTCTTGTTACCGGTTTTGCTCATGAGATTAATAATCCCATAGGTGTAGGAGTTACAGCAACAACATTTATGGAGAACAATACAAATGACTTAATGAATTTGTTTAATTCAGGAAAACTTTCACGTGTAGATTTGGAAAAATACCTTGAAAAAAATAGTGAATCTATAAAAATTCTTACTCTGAATTTACAAAAGGCATCTAATTTTATCAAAAGTTTTAAACAGATTGCCGTAGATAATAGTATTGATGAAAAAAGAACTTTTAAGGTAAAAGAATACATCAATGATGTAATCTTAAGCTTAAACCCAAAGCTTCGAAAGACAAAAATTAATATAAGAATTGAATGCCCAGATGATCTTGAGTTAAAGCAAAATCCAGGAGAACTATCTCAGATTATTACCAACTTAGTTCTTAATTCAATACACCATGGCTACGATGATGGGATGCAAGGGAAAATAACAATTCAAATAAGCTCCGCAGAGAATAGTTTGAATATGATTTATATGGATGATGGAAAGGGTATTGATAAGGGGATTATTGATAAAATTTTTGAGCCTTTTTTTACTACAAAAAGAAACAACGAAGGATCCGGGCTTGGGTTAAATATAATATACAACATTATTACCCAGAAGTTTGGGGGAAGTATAAGTTGTGAAAGTGAGCTTGGGAGTGGAGCAACTTTTATAATAAATTTTCCAATACATTTAATATAAACAGCAAAAATTAAAAATATATATAAATTATTATTAATTGCGCCGATAAATATATAGCGCCACTTTAGTATTATTTTAATGATACTGCTAAAATTTATGTTGAATGAAACTCTTCCTATGAATTATGAATCGTAACTTATATAATAAATATTTTTATAAACATAAGCCATTTTTTAGGTTTTGTTTAGAAAGGGTTATGATATGACTCGTCAGATAAATATTGGTGTAATAACAAGATATACTGAGGCAAACTATCATGGAACTCTGTTATATGGTATCCACCAATGGGCAAGGTCTCATAACGTAAATTTATTTGTTATTAATACGTATATGATTAACCGTTTTTATTCAAATTCTCAAAAAATTGATGTATTCTATCATACGGCTTTTAAACATATCGATGGATGGATAATCCTGACAGAGGGAGCTAATCCGGAATATATAAGCGCATTGGATAAATCAGAAAAACCAATTGTTCTCGTCGGGTTTAACAGGGAAGATTATAAGTACACTATCATTAAGGATGATGGCAAATTTGGAGCAAAAACTATTGTAGAGCATTTGATTATTCATGGTCATAAAAGAATCGGTTTTATTGGTTGGATGGAACTTGACGATATGAGAGAAAGGTTTAAAGGATATAAGGAGACTTTAGAAGAACATAATATTGCGCTTGATCCAAATCTTGTATATATAACTGGCAACGCGATCCCAAAGGATGGAAAAGAAGCGGTTCGCTATTGGTTAAAAAATAATATTGACTTTTCAGCAGTTTTTGCCGCTAACGATGGTATTGCAATCGGCGTTATAGAGGCCTTAAAAGAAGCAGGATTCCGTTTGCCCAAGGATATAGCTGTTATAGGCTATGATAACAGCTCATTAGCTAAGAATATTAATCCTAGCCTTAGCAGCATGAACCAGAACATATTAGAAATAGGAATGGGCGCGGCTGAGGCTCTGATTGACGAAATAAACAAGAATAGTTACAGCGGAAGGACAATTTTTATAAAATCAAGCCTTGTATGCAGACGCTCTTGCGGGTGCAAGTATGATTATGAGGATAACTCTGAGCTTTCCCGTGATAATATCAATTTAAAAGACACAATGATCAGATGTCTTGAAGACGCTATTTATAAAAATTCAGATGTAGGAGCAAAATTGCTTACGACAAGTATTGACGAAATTAAGAAATTGTTTCCGCAAATTGTTGATAACTATTCATGGGAGTGTATTGGTTTCTGGGATGAGGATTGTAACGGCAAAAGTTCTTTAAACATTAAAAGAGTATATAATTCTTATACTAAG
>JAUZPS010000352.1 GCA_030705945.1 Bacillota bacterium | reverse complement strand
CGCATTAACTGCATTTTAATGTAAAATCTTTTTCGTAACTTATATAGATAAAAAGCAATTAATCTTTTACATTTGCCTATCACAAAATAACGTTAAAGCGTTCGTTATTTTGCTCCATCAAATGTAAGATTAATAGTGCTTTTTATATAGATTAATTATAAGAATGTTAAAAAAAAGTAATCCTATTGTTAAATTTATGTTAAGTCATATTGTATTAAAATTAACAATAATATATAATCAGTTTGAAATAAAATTTATTATATTATTGCATTTATTTTTAGAGGGAGTAATGTTTCAATGTTGAGTGTGTCTCTTGTATTAACAATTATTCTTGCTTTGTCTTTTGATTTTATTAATGGTTTCCATGATACGGCAAATACAGTAGCGACAACTATTTCCACCCGTGTTCTTTCACCTAAAGTAGCAATTGTGATGTCAGCTGCTTGTAATTTTTTGGGAGCGTTTTTGAATCAGCACGTAGCAGGTACAGTTGCGCATGATATCGTAAATAATAATCTTATTAATCTTAATGTTATTATATTCGCGTTGGTATCTGCAATAATTTGGAACTTGCTGACATGGTATTTCGCAATTCCAAGCAGCTCGTCTCATGCTTTATTTGGCAGCTTAATAGGCGCAACGATTGCTTACACTTCGGGGTTTGATGCTTTAAAATGGTCAGGAATAATGAATAAAGTTATTATTCCGCTATTTTCTTCGCCAGTAATTGGACTAGTCTTAGGTTACTTATTCATGAACTTGTTAAACATTTTATTCAGATCAGCTACTCCAAGGTTTGTTAATAAGTGGTTTTCAAAGCTGCAAATAGTTTCCGCGGCTGTAATGTCGTTCAGTCATGGAAATAATGATGCCCAGAAGTCTATGGGAATAATAACGATGGCGCTGATTGCTTCTAACATGAATAGTGGCATGCAAACTACACAATGGTGGGTAATAGTTCTTTGCGCTGTAGCGATGGCTCTTGGCACCTCCATCGGAGGAATGAGAATTATCAAGACTGTAGGAGTAAATATCATGAAGATGTCTCCTATAAACGGGTTTGCCGCTCAGACAAGCGCTGCCATTGTTATTCAGACAATGACTCTTTTTAAAGCTCCAATAAGTACAACCCATGTAATTACTACTGCTGTTATGGGAGTTGGAGCATCAAAAAGGCTTTCGGCCGTCAGGTGGTCACTTGCGAAGAGTATTGCGATAGCATGGGTGTTTACTATTCCAGTAACTGCATTGATCGCCGCTTTGCTGACAACATTGTTTAAATCCGTAATTGGATAAGGAAAAAATAATATTCTAGGCAGATAAATATAAGACTATATAAAAAGCAATTAATCTTTTACATTTGCCTATCACAAAATAACGTTAAAGCGTTCGTTATTTTGCTCCGTCAAATGTAAGATTAATAGTGCTTTTTATATAACTAAGATTTTAATATAATTCAAAGATTAATTAATTTTATGGAAGAAGGTAAAAGTTATGTTTAAAGTTTCTCCTAAAGATGAAATATTTTTTGACTTTTTTGTGGCTACGGCTGAAAATGCTTGCAGAGCTGCAGAATTATTAGAAGAATTAATGATCAATTACGTTAATGTGCGCGAAAAGGTTAAAATAATTGAGGAAGCGGAACATGAGTGCGATAAACAAGTACATAAGATACTTCAACAGCTCAATAGATCTTTTATAACTCCTATAGATCGTGAAGATATCGATTTGATAGCAAAGGAATTGGACAATATTACTGATAATATAGAATCAACAGCTCACAGATTCAATATGTTCAATGTTCAGTCTATCCATGAAGACGCAATAAGATTGGCTAAACTTATAACGACGTGTACAAAAGAAGTAAAAGCTCTAATGGTTGAACTAAAAAATATGAAGAAGAGTAAAGTTCTGACTGAAAAGATAATAGAAATAAACAGGCTTGAAAATGAAGCGGACGATATTTTCCGCAGCGCAATTACCAAACTCTTTGTGACAGAGAAAGAACCATTAGAAGTAATTAAATGGAAAGAAATATATGACTATCTTGAAAATACACTTGATGTCTGCGAAGATGTTGCAAATATCGTTGAAGGTGTTGTAATGAAACACACTTAATGTTTAAGATAAAACTACGCATTTGCGCTAAACCTAATTTAATATCGAATAAAAGCGTTTCAAAAAAATCTTTGTTCTATATAAAAAGCACTATTAATCTTACATTTGACGGAGCAAAATAACGAACGCTTTAACGTTATTTTGCGATAGGCAAATGTAAAAGATTAATTGCTTTATATATATATATTTTGCAATAAACATTTTACATCCATTTTATATTGCAAAATATATACCTTGATTCATAAGTTGCGAAAAGTTCAGCTTTGATATTAAAATGCAGACGTATTAACTGCATTTTAATGTAAGATCTTTTTCGCAACTTATATATTTTGTACGATGAAAAACCATTGTATCAAGTTTTTGAAACGCCCAGTTGATAAGTTTCCTTTTTAAAACTGTCAAATTAAACTTGTGTTATCGGAGCATATAGCTATAATGATTATAACACAGGTTTTTTTATATAATTGAAGTTAATTTGATCTATTCAACATATGTAAATATAGTTAATCGTATATATATTAGACCTGAAGTAAATTGTATGATATACTAATCTATAATACAATTAATTAATACTACATTTGATTACATGCTGTACAATTATTTGACATTTTAGCGGAGCAAATTAGGCGCGTTCCGATCAGCTAAAATAATTACTTTTACAGAACATAATTTTTATAAAATATAATATTAATGTAAATTTTATAAATAACAAGTGTTACAGAATTTATGAACATTACAAAGTTATATTCTTGCTGCAGTGGATAGGAGATGATTAGGATGATGATGTGTTCAATTTGTAAAGAGAATTTTGCAGTTGTGTATATGACTAAAATAATAGACGGAAAGCAAATTCAAGAAGGCTTATGTCTTACATGCGCTAAAAAGCAGGGCGTACAGCCAATAAATCAACTACTCGACCAAACAGGCATGTCTGAAGAAGACATTGACAATTTAAATAAACAAGTAGGGAATCTTTTTGAAAATATGGAGTTTACTGATTTGAACTCGGTTCAGAACCCTAATGAAAAGCCGGGTGGATCAAATCCATTTTTTAATCTGATCAACAAAGCCTTTACCAAAGGAGAAGATTCCACGGATACTACAAAGGAACAACCGAAAGAGACATTTGATGAAAAAGACAACAAGAATACAAAGACTAAAACTCAGGAAAAGAAGAATTTAAAGAAGAAAAAATACCTTGATTTGTACGGCGCTAACCTTACCGATCTTGCAAAAGAAAATAAACTGGACAGAGTTATCGGAAGACAGCGCGAGGTTGACAGGGTTGTACAGATACTAAACAGAAGGACCAAGAATAATCCGGTTTTAATTGGTGAACCTGGAGTTGGTAAAACAGCTATAGCAGAAGGTTTAGCCGTTAGAATCATAGAAAAACAGGTTCCCGCGAAACTTTTTAATGTGGAGGTCTATCTGTTGGACTTAACGGGAATAGTTGCCGGCACTCAATTCAGAGGTCAGTTTGAAAGCCGCATGAAGGGGATTTTGGATGAAGTCAAATCACTTGGAAATGTTATATTAGTAATTGATGAGCTTCACAATATAATGGGAGCGGGAGAAGCTGAAGGCGCAATGAATGCAGCCAATATTTTAAAACCCGCGCTTGCAAGGGGAGAGATACAGGTAATAGGAGCGACAACTCTTAAGGAGTACAGGAAGCATATAGAAAAGGATTCAGCGCTTGAAAGAAGATTCCAACCTGTTATTGTGGATGAACCTTCTATCGAAGACACTATAGAGATTTTAAAGGGCATAAAACACTATTATGAAGATTATCACTCTGTGAAAATATCAAACGGTGTATTGGAAGCAGCTGCTAAATTATCTGAGAGGTATATTACCGACAGATTTCTACCTGATAAAGCAATTGATGTGATTGATGAAGCAGGTTCAAGGGCAAATCTAAAAAATGTAGGACTTGTTGAGCTTACTGCCCTTAAAGAGGAATTGAAGAAGGTACAGGAAGAAAAAGAGAATGCGGTATCCGCCGATTCAATAGAAGACTACCAGAAGGCGGCTGATCTTAAAGTCAGCGAGTGCAGGCTTTTAGAAGAAATAAGAGAAATACAGGAAAAGAATAAAGATGTGGAAATTACGGTTGATGATATCGCCTATGTTATTGAAGCATGGACTAAAATTCCTGTACAGAAGCTTACCGAGATTGAGGCAGCAAAGCTTCTGAACCTTGAAGATAGGCTGCACAGCAGGGTTATAGGTCAGAATGAAGCTGTTAACAGCATAGCAAAAACCATTAGAAGAACCCGCGCAGGGTTTAAAAAGAAGAAAAAACCGGCGTCATTTATATTTATAGGTCCTACAGGTGTTGGTAAAACAGAACTTGTAAGAACTATTGCCACCGAATTATTCGGAAGCGAAGAAGCCTTAATAAGGCTTGATATGTCCGAATATATGGAGAAGCATACGGTTTCAAAACTGATAGGAGCGCCTCCGGGATATATTGGTTATGATGACGCGGGACAGCTAACGGAAAAAGTAAGAAGGAAGCCATATTCTGTAATTCTAATGGATGAGATTGAAAAGGCTCATCCGGATGTATTCAATATGCTGCTTCAGGTTCTTGAAGATGGCAGACTTACTGACAGCCATGGAAAGGTTGTCAATTTTGAAAATACAGTTATCATTATGACTTCTAATGCAGGAACAAGCATGAAATCTAACGGCATAGGCTTTTCGAATGAAGGCTATAAAGCGCTTGAAAGCAAAGTTAAAAGCGTATTGAAAGAAACCTTCAGGCCGGAGTTCTTGAACAGAATTGATGAAACTATTGTGTTTACCGAGCTTGGAAAAGAAGAACTCAAAAAGATCATTGACCTTATGCTCAAGGAAGTAGTTGAGGATGTTGAAGCAAATGATATGACGATAACTGTAACTGACGCCGCTAAAGAATTTATACTTGAAAAGGGTTATGACGTCAAATATGGAGCAAGGCCACTTAGAAGAACTATTCAGAAGTATATTGAGGATGAGTTGTCAGAAGCTTTCCTTAAAGGAGTATTTAAGGCGGGAAGCAGAATTGTTGCTGATGTTGAAGGCGATACAATAATTTTAAAGTAAAATAAGTTTTTATCTATATAAAAAGCACTATTAATCTTACATTTGACGGAGCAAAATAACGAACGCTTTAACGTTATTTTGTGATAGGCAAATGTAAAAGATTAATTGCTTTTTATATAGGTAGTATCAAAAAATAAACTGGTCAACTGGGAGTTTCAAAAACTTGATATAATGGGTTTTCATCATACAAACTTGAACAAGGAATTTTTTGAAACTCCCTTACATAATAATTAAAGTAGTTGAATTTATTATTT
>JAUZPS010000351.1 GCA_030705945.1 Bacillota bacterium | reverse complement strand
CAAAAAATTCCTTGTTCAAGTTTTGTATGATGAAAACCCATTATATCAAGTTTTTGAAACTCCCAGTTGACCAGTTTATTTTTTGATACTACCTATATAAAAAGCACTATTAATCTTACATTTTACGGAGCAAAATAACGAACGCTTTAACGTTATTTTGCGATAGGCAAATGTAAAAGATTAATTGCTTTTTATATAAATGGATAAATTTTTATAATATAATATAGTTATATATATAAAAGGTATGCTGAAATTTTCGTATTAATATTAACATCATTTCTTTAAACTATAAGAAGGGATACATCGATATCAAAACTAACCAGTTTGGCGGCGATATTTGTTAGGCAAATGGTTGTTTATAAAAGTATATCGGCTGTACCTGAAGTAGAACACCCACAGAAACAACTTCTAAAATGGATGGCTAGCAAATTGATCCAAGAATTCAATTCATTTTTTTAATTTTTCATAGTACAATATAAGTATATGGTATGTATATGGTAAATAAGGTTACAAAACAGCATGATGAATGGCTGAACAATGAAGTGAGGGATAATAACCAGCATGAAATAAAGCTGGATTATAAATTATAGAAAATATATATTTTTTTGGGGGGTACGATATGAAAAAGATAATCGCGATTATCTTGCTTGTCATTTATATGGCAGGCATAATTCCGCAGCCAGCTATGGCTGCAGAAAACAATTTCAACTATGTTGACGCATTTGCAAAATCTATTCTTTTTTATGAGGCAAACTGGTGCGGACCAGATGCCGGAAACAACAGGATTAAGTGGCGTGGACCGTGCCATGTCGATGATGGAAAAGATGTTGGACTTGACTTAACAGGAGGTTTTCATGACTGTGGAGACCATGTAAAATTCGGACTTCCGCAATGCGCGTCTGCTTCCACTCTCGCGTGGGGATACTATGAATTTAAAGACGTTTTTATTGCCAAGGGTCAGGACGGGTATATGCTCAATATACTAAAGCATTTTTGTGATTACTTCATAAAATGCTTCCCTGATAAGAAGACGTTTTATTACCAATGCGGAGACGGTGATGTGGATCACCAATACTGGGGACCGCCTGAACTTCAAACTAACGACAGGCCGACTTATTACGCCGCAACACCAACAAATCCTGGCTCGGATGTAGCTGGTGATGCTGCAGCTGCATTGGCGCTCATGTATTTGAACTACAAAGACAGGGATGCGGTATATGCAGAAAAATGTTTGACTTATGCAAAAGACCTATATACATTTGGTATGACTTATAGAGGCAACAGTAAAGCTCAAAGCTATTATCTTCCAAGAGATTATCTGGATGAACTCATGTGGGGATCCATTTGGCTTTATGTCGCTACAAATGACCAGACATACATGGATAATGTGGACAAGCTCATGGTTGAGAAAAAAATCAGCGGCGAAAACTCATTTAATGACAATTGGACCCAGTGCTGGGATTATGTTTTGACAGGAGTATTTACAAAGCTTGCCACACTTTCAACCAATCCAAGGTATAAAGCAATCGCCGAAGACCATATGGATTTCTGGCAGAGTAGACTGAAATCTACTCCAGGGGGATTGAAATACCTTGATAGCTGGGGCGTTTGCAAGTATCCGGCAGCAGATAGCATGGTTCAACTTGTTTACTATAAATATACCGGCGACAAGAGATGCCTGGACTTTGCAAAGAGCCAGATAGACTATATTCTCGGTGATAATCCAAATCATATGTCTTATGAAGTTGGTTTCGGAGATAATTATCCCAAATTTCCTCATCACAGAGCCGCAAGTGGAAGACTTGAAGGACCTCCTGCAGATGAAAAGAAGACATCGCCTGAAAGACATATCTTATATGGGGCTCTTGTAGGAGGAGCTGATATGAAGGATGAATATCATGACAATGTGGATGAGTATGTCTATGCTGAAACCGGATTGGACTATAATGCAGGCTTTGTTGGCGCTCTGGCAGGTCTGTCCAAATATTTCGGAAAAGATCAGAAGCCTGAAGATACTCCTGGTATTGAAGGTGATCCGCCTCAATACTATTCAGAAGCCCAAATATATAAAGAAGATTCAAATGGCGTCACTGTTGACCTCAATATGTACAATATCCTTACATCGCCTCCGCAATATGAGCCTGGTTTATCCTGTCGGTATTTTGTTGACTTGTCCGAATATGCTTCTGCAGATATTGACATGTCCAAATTCGTAACAAAAGTGTATTATTCCCCAGCAGGCGCTGAAATATCTTCACTTAAGCCATGGGACAAGGATAAGAATATTTATTATGTAGAAATAACTTTCCCAAAACCGGTATATGCGAGAACTTATGTACAGTTTGCCATTTACTATTATGAAAACAAACTCTGGGATTCTTCAAATGATTTTTCTCATAAAGGTATAGGAGATACTTATACTAGAATGGAAAACATACCAATATATAAAAACGGCGTTCAAGTTAGCGGGCAGGATCCATCAGGGGCAGAACCTAGTACGCCTCCATCTCCAACGCCAACACCTTCATCAGGTTCAGGGCTTAAGGTATCCGGTTTCATTGCTCCGGATTTCTTAAAGAGCGCTGAAGTTGCGTCATCTTTAAAATCCGGGTTTAAAGTAGAAATCTCCGGAACTTCCCTTTCAGCTTTAACCGATCTAGGCGGTTATTTTGAGATACCAAATGTTCCTCAGAACGCTTCAGGTTACACGCTTAAGATAAGCAAGCCTACATACCTGTATCGGGAACTCAAAGACATCTCGGTTACAAAGGATACTCTAGTAGGCTCAATCAGCGAGCCTGTAACTATGTGGGCTGGAGATATGATAATAAACGGCGAGCAGGATAACGTAATAAACCTGTCGGATGTAATAGAGGTTGCAAAGCATTTTAACAGCATTTCAGGTGATGATAAATATACACAAAATGACGATTTAAACAAAGATGGCGCCATAAACATGAGCGATGTAATTATTATTGCAAGGAATTTTAATAAAGTATCTATATAAGTTGCAAAAAAGATTATACATTAAAATGCAGTTAATACGTTTGCATTTTACTACTAAAGCTGAACTTTTCGCAACTTATGAATCAAGGTATATATTTTGCAATATAAAAAATAGATGTAAAATGTTTATTGCAAAATATACCGACTAACAATAATAATAAGGTTTAATTAATTTTATTTATGGGGGGAGAGTGTTAAAAAATGTATAGCGAGCTGAAAGAAAAGAAAAAGGTAAGGAAAAGAAGTTTTATCAAAAAGCTGAGAGCGTTATCAAGCTTTTTGATTGTTATCCTTATCATGGGACAACTTATTTCATCAAGCGTAGCGTTTGCAGACGCTACACCCGCGCCCTCGACTTTTACGCCTGCTAGCGGTTGGCAGAATTATAATTATTTCAACTTTGCGGAAGCTCTGCAAAAGTCAATTTATTTTTATGATGCTGAGAAATGCGGACCTGGGGTAACAGGTGGAAAAATTGAATGGAGAGGCGATTGTCATGTAGGGGACTCGAAGATTTCTCTTACCAATACGAATCTTTCTTCTACTTTTATAGAAAAGTATAAAAGCATACTTGACCCGGATGGAGATGGTACAGTAGATGTTCATGGCGGATTCCATGATGCCGGAGATCATGTCAGGTTCGGCCTTCCACAGAGTTATGCGGCAGGCACTCTTGGCTGGGGCTTCTATGAATTCAGGGATGAATTCAAGAAAACGGGACAAGAAGAGCACATGATTGATATTTTAAAATGTTTTACGGATACATTTTTACGCTGCGCATATATGGATAAAAATGGAGACCTGATTGCCTTTTGCTATATGGTAGGAGAAGGTGATTTAGACCATTCTTACTGGGGTCCACCGGAACTATATCCTTCAAATATTCCAAGACCTGCGGATTTTGCCACTGCTGAAACTCCTGGAAGCGATGTATGCGCCAGCACTTCCGCAGCGCTTTGCACCTCATATCTGAATTTTAAGGATTCAGACCCGGAATATGCAAAGAAGTGCCTCACTGTTGCAAAAGCAATGTATGAGTTTGCAAAGAAATACAGAGGGAGGGCAAACGGCGACGGATACTATACCTCGGCTTACGATGAGGATGAAATGGCTTGGGCGGCAGTATGGCTTTATGAATGCACAGGCAATATGGACTATATAAGAGATATAGACTCAGTTGACGCAAACGGTTACTATACCGGATATATTAATAGGATAATTCCTGAGAACTTTAACACTAATACATGGTATAATTCATGGACCCACTGCTGGGATGTAGTTTGGGCAGGAGTATTTTTAAGGCTGAATGCTTTATTCCCCAGTGATGAGAGATTTGATTTTTTCGCGCGTTGGAATATAGAGTATCATTCAGCCGGGGCCGCGAAACATATAGATCCCAACGATCACAATTATGATACTACATCGCCTGCCGGATACATAATGATAAACGGTTGGGGATCAGCTCGTTACAATACAGCTGCTCAGTTATGCGCGCTTGTATATGAGAAGCATCATCCCGAAAGAACAGATTTCGGTGATTGGGCCAGAGGTCAGATGGAGTACCTTATGGGAAGAAACCCAATGGGCTACTCTTATATAGTGGGATATGGCTATGAGAAAGGTTTGCCTTTTGCAAAGCATCCCCACCACAGAGCCGCTCATGGATCAAAAACATTAAGTATGCTGGATCCTGTAGAACACAGACATATAATATGGGGGGCTCTTGTAGGCGGGCCTGATAAACAGGATTACCATCAGGATGTAACCACTGACTTCGTTTACAATGAAGTTGCCGTAGATTATAACGCTGCATTTGTTGGCGCATGCGCAGGCTTGTACAAGTATTATGGCGAGGGTCAGCAGCCAATACCAAATTTCCCGCCGAAGGAACCAAAAACAGATGATTATTACTGTGAGTCGCGTATAGAACGGGAAAATGCGGAAAGCACTCAAATTGTATTGAAATTACACAACGAATCCAGCCAGCCTCCTCACTATGAAACAGGTATGATGGTGAAATATTTCTTCAATATAAATGAATTGTTGGAATGCGGCCAAAGCATAGATGATGTGGTATTTGCCATTGAATATGACGAGCAGGTTTCCCTGCAGCAGGATCCAATTACATATAGAGGGCCATTTAAATGGGATAATAACGGAACATACTATTATGAATTAGATTGGAGCGGAAGGAAAGTATATGGGGACAGGGAACTGCAAATCTCGATGCGAGCGAAGCAGGACCCAAATTACCTGACTCACTGGGATCCCACTAATGACTGGAGCAGAAAAGACGTTACAGGCAATTATGCGGTTAATAAGTATGCTCCTGTATATTTAAATGGAGTAAAGGTATACGGCGAAGAACCTCCTAAGACTATGGTAACACCTACTCCCACCATTGCCCCTAATACGACCCCGGACAACAACGCTTCAGTTAAGGTATCATACAGATGCGGATTAGATGGTTCGCT
>JAUZPS010000350.1 GCA_030705945.1 Bacillota bacterium | reverse complement strand
TCTTTAAAACATTATTTGCGGATTGTCCGATATCTGATATTGTGTCCAATAGGGTTCCATCAAGATCAAATAAAACTGCTTTATATTTCATTGGCGCCAGCTCCTCTACAGATAAAGAATGTTCAATAAGTAACTCAACTTGTCGTTTCAAAAAACTTTATATTATAGGTTTCCATCATACAAAACTTTAATAAGGAATTTTTGATACTATATAAGTAACAAATTTATACTGGTATAATAACATTTAAAATTACTTTTGTATATTGACAAATCATATTTTAATAATTATAATTTTATTAATTCATTAATTTAACGCTTTAATAAGGTAAAGTACTAAAGTTGGGGTGGAAAAATATGAGCAAATGGAAGATCTACACACCTGAAGGGGTTCAGGATATATTATTTAACGAGTGTTTTCTAAAAAGAAATCTTGAGGATAAGATAAGGAATATCTTTAGAACATCTGGATATTTGGAAGTTGAAACTCCGACTTTTGAGTTTTATGATGTATTTTCTGAGGATTCGGATATGACTCCTCAGGAGACAATGTTCAAGTTCTTTGATCAGCAGGGGAGAATTCTTGTTCTAAGGCCTGAGATGACAATACCTGTCGCAAGAATAGCGGCTACAAAGTACAAGGATATTACGACTCCTATCAGATGTTCTTACATAGGTAATACTTTCAAGTATAACGAACTTGGAGGAGGAAAGCAGAAGGAGTTTACCCAGGCGGGTATTGAACTTTTAGGGGTTAATACCCCAGAGGCTGACGCGGAGGTTATCGCCACAGCAATCAGCGCCGTTAAGGCGACAGGGCTGGAAAACTTTCAGATTGATATAGGCCAGGTTGAATTCTTTAAGGGCCTCATGGAAGAAGCTGGTATTTCGAAATCCGATATAGAGCGTATGAGGGTGCTGATAGACAGGAAGGACTACCTCGGAGTTGAGGAGCTTGTTAAGGGCCAGAATATAAACGAAGAACTTAAAGAATTAATTTTCAGTCTTCCAAGATTATTCGGATCATTAGACGTTATAGACAAAGTGGAAAAAATAACTTTGAACAAGCGTTCCATTGCCGCGTTGGAAAACCTGAGAAAAGTATTGCAGATTCTGGAGGATTACGGCTACAGTAAATATGTCTCAGTAGATTTAGGAATGGTGCAAAGCCTTAATTATTATACGGGTATTATATTCAGAGGTTTTACATATGGAGCAGGCTTCCCCATTTTAAGCGGAGGAAGATATGACAATTTGGTTGGTAAATTTGGCAAGAGTATTCCGGCAATTGGCTTTTCGTTAGGGATAAATATGATTATGATGGCGCTTGAGAGACAGAAAATTAATAAGGAGAAGCCAAAGATAGACAGCATGGTATGCTATGGCATTGACGGAAGAAAAGTTGCTTTTAAAGTGTCACAGGAATTAAGAAGGCAAGGCCTTGTTGTTGAGATGGATGTTATGCTCCAAGATCTTGATGAAATAAAGAAATATGCTTCAGGTAAAGGTATAGGCGGCATCGTTTTTATTAAAGATGAAGAAAATATCGATTTATATAATATAGATTCTGAAGAAACTTCGTCAGTTAATTTGTCGGAGCTCTTGAAGTAATCGCGATTTGGTGTTATCTATTGGTGAGGGGATGGTATTATGAGATATTTGACTATAGCGCTGTCAAAGGGAAGGCTGACGGACTTATCCATTGAACTGTTTGAGAATATAGGAATTGATTGTTCAGAGTTAAAAGGCTCATCACGGAAGCTGATTCTTAGTGATGAAAAGAATAAAATTAAGTTTTTTCTTGCTAAGCCAAGCGATGTGCCTACATATGTAGAATATGGAGCTGCAGATATAGGTATAGTGGGAAAAGACACTCTGATGGAGGAAGGTCGGCACTTGTATGAAGTTTTGAACCTGGGTTTTGCCGCGTGCAAGATGGCGGTTGCCGGACCTGCCGAACTTCAAGGCAAATTGGACGAGTTGAATAATAAGAGGGTAGCTACCAAATATCCAAGGATTGCAAGGGATTATTTTGAACATAAACGTAAAGAATCAATTGAAGTTATAAAGCTCAATGGCTCTGTTGAGCTTGCTCCGCTTGTAGGGCTGTCCGAAGTGATTGTGGATCTTGTGGAAAGCGGAAGGACATTGAAGGAAAATGGTCTGGTTGTCTTGGATACAATCGCTGACATAAGCGCAAGGATGGTTGTTAACAGGGTCAGCATGAAGATGGAAAGCGAAAGAATAAATAAAATAATTGATGGAATAAGCAGTCAGCTTGAAAAGAGGTGAAGGCGTTGATAAAAATTATTGATGCAAGAATTGAAGACAATAAGGATCTATTAGATAAACTTCTAAAAAGAAATCAGCTTGATGATGGCGCAGTATTAAAGAGAGTTGAGGAAATAACAAGTAATGTAAGAAAAAATGGGAACTCTGCTGTTTTTGAATATACCAGAATGTTTGATAAAGTAGAGCTGACAGCAAAGACTGTTAAAGTAAGCCAGAAAGAATTGGATGAGGCGTATATTCAGGTTGAAAAGGACCTTATACGCGTTATCAGAAAAGCAAAGGCCAACATAGAGGAGTTTCATCAGAAGCAAAAGGAAAAATCATGGTTCAGTACGGAAAACGACGGAGTGATATTAGGGCAAATACTAAGGCCGTTAGAATTAGTGGGAGTATATGTTCCAGGAGGAACAGCTCCATTGCCTTCATCTGTGCTTATGAACGTTATACCAGCAAAGGTTGCTGGAGTTGAGAGAATCATAATGGCAACGCCTCCCGGTAAAGACGGTAAAATAAATCCTGCAATACTTGTTGCGGCAAACGAGGCAGGAGCTGATGAGATATATAAAATCGGAGGAGCGCAGGCTATAGCAGCATTAGCTTTCGGCACAGAATCAATACCAAAGGTCGATAAAGTAACCGGACCTGGTAATATATACGTTAACATGGCTAAGAGATTAGTGTTTGGGTACTGTGATATTGACATGTTTGCAGGACCTAGTGAAATAATGGTGGTTGCTGACTCTTCGGCAAATCCCAAGTTTATTGCCGCAGATCTGTTGTCTCAAGCAGAACACGATGTTCTTGCGGCGTCGATTTTAGTTACAGATTCGGAAAAACTCGCAAAAGAGGTTCAAGTTGAATTGGTAAGACAAACATCTTATCTGACAAGGCAGGAAATTATAAATAAATCAATTGAAGATTATGGCGCCGTAGTTATAGTAAATAATATGGACGAAGCGGTAGCAATGGCAAACAGGATAGCGCCGGAACACCTTGAGTTATGCGTTGAGGAGCCATTTAATATGGTAGGATCAATCAAAAACGCGGGAGCTATCTTCCTCGGAAACTATGCTTCAGAACCTTTAGGAGATTACTTTGCGGGTCCTAACCATGTGCTTCCGACAAGTGGAACCTCCAGGTTTTTTTCTCCGCTTAATGTAGGAGATTTTATTAAAAGGACCAGCCTTATTTCATATTCAAGAAAAGCCTTGGAAAAGGTTAAGGACGATGTCATACTCTTTGCGGAAACAGAAGGTCTTACAGCTCATGCTAATGCCATAAAGGCGCGGTTTGAGAAATAAGGATTAAGTATTAAGTATGATTTTATCGAAAAGTAAAAAGGAAGTGATTTAGTTGAGCAAGTTCTGGAGTAATACTACAAAGAGCCTTGTACCCTATGTGCCTGGCGAACAGCCAAAGGATAAAAAATACATAAAATTAAATACAAATGAAAGTCCATATCCTCCATCTCCAAAAGTATTGGAGGCAATAAAAAATGCGGCTAATGAGGATTTGCGGCTTTATCCTGATCCTGAATTTGATATGCTCAGAGATACTGTTGCCAAATATTATGGTTTGGAAAAGGATGAGGTTTATGCCGGAAATGGATCTGACGAACTACTTGCATTAGCATTTCAGGCATTCTTTAACCCAGGAGAAAAAATACTGTTTCCGGATATTACATATTCTTTTTATCCGGTTTACTGCCAATTATATAATATTGACTATGAAACCATATCATTAGATGAAGAATTTAATGTGCCTGTTAATGATTTGTTCGGGGAAAACGGCGGCATAGTTATTTCGAACCCTAAAGCCCCTACCGCAAAGTACATGGATATAAGCGAGATTAAAGCCATTGTTGAGTACAATAAAGACAGAGTTGTCATTATTGACGAAGCTTATATAGATTTTGGCGGAATTTCAGCAGTAAAGCTTATAAAGGATTATCCAAACCTTTTGGTGATTCAGACTTTGTCCAAATCCAGATGCCTAGCAGGACTAAGGCTTGGTTTGGCGCTTGGAAGCAAGGAGCTTATCGATGGGATAATACGCGTGAAAAACTCATTCAACTCATATACCATTGACAGGCTTGCGTTAGCTGGAGCGGTAGAAGCAATTAGAGATGAGGAATATTTTAAAGAAACTGTCCGAAAGATCGTAACCACAAGGGAATGGGTTACAACGGACCTTAGGGGAATGGGGTTTAATGTCCTTCCCTCAAAGGCTAATTTTATATTTATAAGCCATAACGAAATGAAGGCGGAAGAAATTTTTAACCTTCTTAAAGAAAATGGAATACTGGTGAGGTATTTTAAAAAGCCCAGAATAGACAATTATTTAAGGGTTAGTATAGGAACAGACAGTGAGATGAAAACTTTTATTAAAACCCTTGAAAAGTTAAATATAAAAAATAGGTAGAATTTTAATTATTTTATCTGTTATAATTAAAAAGGTTTAAATGCTTATTAATTAGTAACTATAGACCTTCCGATAATTATGATATGAGGTGGATCCACAGTGGAACGAAAAGCTGAAATAAAAAGGAAAACATTTGAAACAGACATTTCTCTTAGTTTAAATATAGATGGAGCTGGAAAAGGAAGCATAGAGACTGGAATTGGCTTTTTTGACCATATGCTTAATCTGTTTACCAAGCACGGTCTCTTTAATATGGATATAAAAGCCATTGGAGATCTGGATGTGGATTCCCACCACACAATTGAAGATGTTGGCATTGTATTGGGGCAGGCGATAAGCAAGGCTTTAGGCGAAAAAAAGTCGATTAAGCGTTATGGCTCCTCTTTCGTCCCTATGGATGAAACTTTGGCCATGGTCGTAATTGATCTTGGTGGAAGACCATTTCTTGTATTTGACGCAAAATTCCCTTCTGAGAAGTTAGGAAATATGGATACTGAGATGGTGGAAGAATTTTTCAGATCGGTAGCGTTTAATGCAGGCATGAACTTACATATAAAATTATTCTACGGAAGCAATACTCATCATATGATTGAAGGAATATTCAAGGCATTTGCAAGGGCCTTGGATGAAGCAGCCAGAATTGACAGCCGCATTGAAGGGGTCATGTCGACAAAAGGAACTATATAAAAAGCGCTATTAATCTTACATTTGACGGAGCAAAATAACGAACGCTTTAACGTTATTTTGTGATAGGCAAATGTAAAAGATTAAT
>JAUZPS010000035.1 GCA_030705945.1 Bacillota bacterium | reverse complement strand
AATCTTTTACATTTGCCTATCACAAAATAACGTTAAAGCGTTCGTTATTTTGCTCCGTCAAATGTAAGATTAATAGTGCTTTTTATATAGGAATAATATATATATTAAAACCATTATAATGAGTTTTATTAATAAAGAATCGGGTTGGTGATAATTAAGTGAAAACAGCTTACGACGCTTATTTTAAGAGGAAAAGCAAGTATAATGATTTAATTGATAAGAAGGCTAAGGCAATAAATCTGATAAGTAACCTTAGACTGGCAGTATTTTTAATTGGATTAGCAGCAGGATTGATTCTTTATTTAAGTCACAATTATATATTTCTATCAGCTGTTATATTAGTATTTATTGTTGCTTTTATATATCTTATAGTAAAACATAACGATCTTATTAAATATAAAAAGTATTATTCCTTTTTAAGAGATATAAACGAGAATTCGCTCAAAAGGCTTGAAGGACAATGGAATGATTTTAATGATAAAGGAGAGGAATTTAAAGACCCCGAGCACAGATACTATCAGGATCTGGATATGTTCGGGCAGAATTCTCTTTTTCATTGGATTAATACTGCTAAAACATATATAGGAAGAAACTTTTTAAGAGAACTGTTTGGAAATATACCTCAGGATGTTCAAGAGATATTAGACCGACAGGAGGCTATAAATGAGCTATCGTCGAAGCTGACATGGAGGCAGAGGCTTCAAGCGGAGACAATGGAGGCTTCCGGCAAAATTAAAAATCCGGAGGAGCTCATAAAATGGTCAGCTGATTATGGAGAATTTTTTCTTAAAAAATGGGTTGTTCTGGCAGTAAGAGTTGTTCCGGTATTTACAGGAATAATCATTCTACTTTCATTTTATTCCAAGATGGTTCCTTTTTATATTCCGTTATTGTTATTATTTATGCAATTTCTCATATTGAGAATAGGTATAGGGAAAAGACATGAACTGTTTTTATTGGCTGAGAGGTATAGCAGTGATATTAAAGTATATTACAGAACAATTAAGCATCTTGAGAGGCATAAGTTTAAGACCTCGTATATAAGGCAAATCAAAGACGGAATGACCAATAAGGAAGGATTGATGGCATATAAACAGCTTGATAGACTTGCAGGAATTGTTGATAACATAGCCGTAAGGCACAGCGCTTTTTTTGAAGTTCTTAATATTCTTACACTGTGGGATTTTCAAAACATGGCGGCTTTGGAAAAATGGAGGTATACCTCAGGCAAATTTCTGGGATCATGGCTTGAAGCAGTTGGCAGGATAGAAGCCTTATCAAGTCTTGCAGTAATAAGATTCGATCACCCTGATTGGGCTATACCTTCGATAAAGTCAGATGTAAAACCGTTTATTGAATGCTTGGAGCTTGGGCATCCTTTATTGAAGGATAATGGCATACGAAACAATATTCAGATAATTCCGCCAATTAAAGTTCTTCTTATAACAGGATCTAATATGTCGGGGAAAAGCACCCTTTTACGGACCATAGGAGTAAATCTTGTATTGGCTTATACTGGGGCTCCCGTGTGCGCAAAATCCTTTTCTGCATCTTTAATGGACATTTATACATGTATGAGGGTTAGCGATAATCTGGGTAAAAATATCTCATCATTTTACGCCGAGTTGATTAGGATTAAGGATATTGTAAAAAGGGCAGAGACTGGCGACAACGTATTTTTCCTTCTAGATGAGATATTCAAGGGAACTAACTCAAAAGACAGGCATATGGGAGCGCGGGTGTTGATTAAAAGACTCAGCGAATTGAACTGCGTAGGGCTTGTATCAACTCATGATCTCGAACTTGGAGAGCTTGAAAAGGAAGAGACAAGGGTTAAGAATTATCACTTCAGAGAGTATTATGAAGATGATAAAATACGTTTTGATTATAAATTGAGACAGGGCGTTTCAACTACCAGAAATGCGGTTTATCTGATGAGGCTAGCTGGGATAGAGATTAAGGAATAATGCAGGCAAGTTTTTTTGCGCTCAGGATTATAGAGAAGATTAATAGTATGGCTTTATTGATAAGGGGCATTTTCAGGCGATGCGGCATAAATTTTATAGTATACTATCTTTGCCTGAACATGCGCTGCATATACCATAAAATTTCACCCTATGATCTTTCACAATAAAACCATGCTCTAAATATATCTGTTGCTCAAGTGACTCAAGCAAGTCTTGCTCAACTTCCAAAACGGTGTTGCAAACGCTGCAAATCAGATGGTGATGCCTGTGATTGCTTTTTTGCCTGTTTAGCTCATATCTGCCAAATCCATCGTCCAGATCGAGTTTGTGTACAATTCCAATTTCCTTAAATAAAAGAATCGTTCTATATACTGTAGCCATGCCGATTTCAGGATTGGTCTTTTTTACTATTCCATAAATATCTTCCGCGCTTAAATGTTTTCCGGAGCATTCTTCGATTGCTTTAAGTATAACCTGCCTTTGAGGCGTGAGTTTACAGCCTTTTTTCTTGAGAATGCGCCCAAGATTAATTGAATTTAAGTCCATTAAATTAGTCTCCTTTTTCGAAAGAATATAAAAATAATTAAAAAATGGATGTAAAATGTTTATTGTAAAAAATATATATAATATATATTATATTAAAGTTAATTGGGAATAGCTATATCCTATATTAAACACAACATATTTTTAATATTGTTCTTAATGTTAAAAAGCGCTTCCTTAAAGATATATGGAATTTTAAAAACAATTATAGAATTTTTATATTTTCTGAGGTATTATATAACAGCAGGAGGTTGATTATTATAAAATCTTCTGAATATAAATATTGTAAATAACAAACAGTAAAAACTATTAGATAACTATGTTTATATGCGCTATCCTGCTATATTCATAAAGCGCAAAAACTATAAAGCATTTGTTATTTAGCTGCAGGAGGTTAGAAATGTTTAAAACTTTGCTCGTTTTAATTTATTTTGTGGGATTTCTTTTATATACTCTATCAGTTAGGGTTAAAGTGATGATCTTGAATAAGAAGGGTATGGAAAAAGAAATGTATGAGGTTGTTCATAACATGGCGCGGATGTGGGGACGACAGATAACGGGGGTGACGGGCTCAAAGGTTACTGTCTCTGGGGAGGAGAATATACCGAAGGATAGAGGAGTTGTGTTTATCGCAAACCACCAGAGTTATTTTGATGTTCCTGTAATGATGGGATATGTTAATAAACCATTGGGGTTTATAACCAAGGTTGAACTTTCAAAGATCCCAATCTTCAGCATGTGGCTTAAGCTCTTAGGATGTGTGTTTATAGTGAGAAATGACGCAAAACAATCATTAAAGGCCATTAATCAAGGCGCTCAGCAGGTTAAAAGCGGAAACTCTATGGTGATTTTTCCTGAAGGTACCAGAAGCGTTGATGGTAAATTGGGGGAATTTAAACCTGGTAGTCTGAAACTTGCGGTTAAGTCTGGAGCGCCAATAGTACCAGTCGTTATAAAAGGTACTATTAATGTTATGAATAAGAAAAGTTTAGCCATTAAAGCAGCTGACGTTGAAATAATTATTCTTCCGCCTATTATGCAGGAGGAAATTGGAAAAAGGGACACAAATGACCTTGCTGAGCAATTGAAAAATATTATTATGGAAAAACTGGCTTAGAATGCTTGATCTTCTATAAAGCAAGAGCTATAGAAGCTTTATAAAAGTTTTAAACAAGCGTGTCGAGATCAGAAGAAGAATTGGAGGATAAAAATTGATAATTACAAATGCGCAGTTTGAAATTACGGCAGTGAAACCGGAGCAATATCCGGCATTAGGTTACCCTGAAGTCGCTTTTGTGGGCCGCTCAAATGTAGGAAAGTCATCAATTCTTAACACATTAACAAATAGAAGAAATTTGGCTAGGGTTGGCGCAAAACCAGGTATGACTAAGACTATTAACTTCTTTAATATAGATGAAAAGCTGCTCTTTGTTGATTTACCGGGATATGGTTATGCGAGTGTTTCTAAAGATAAGAAATCATCATGGGAAGGCATTGTTGAGAGGTACCTTTTTACGCGCGCTGAACTAAAGTTAATTATCATGCTCGTTGATATAAGACATGTACCTACAGATAATGATAAAATTATGTATCAATGGATATTAAGCAGAGGGATGCCTTATCTGATAATAGCGTCAAAAGCTGACAAGATATCGAGGGGACAGATTCATAAACATATACAGATTATCAGATCGGAGCTGGGCATTGCGCCTGAAGTAAAGGTCATTCCTTTTTCAGCTGAGAAAAGACAGGGAAAGGAAGATGTATTAAATTATATTGAAAGCATATTATATATTTTGCAATAAACATTTTACATCCATTTTTTATATTGCAAAATATATACCTTGATTCATAAGTTGCGAAAAGTTCAGATTTGATAGTAGAATGCGGACGTATTAACTGCATTTTTAATGTAAAATCTTTTTCGTAACTTATATTAATATAATAATATATTTATATACGCTTTGGAAGTTATATCGCTGACGATTATTTGGAATTCAGTGTTTTAAGGTTAAGAGGCGCTACTTGCAGCGTTGCAATAACTTTTATGCTCTGAATAGTAATCTAGTCCGGAAATTTATAAGAACATTATACATAATGAATAAAAGGGGGCTAGAAATTATGGGCAAAGGTATTGAAATATATATAAGTGAAGGGAAAAGAATAGTAAAAGGCATAGGACACTATGAAACCAGCGCTTTAAGAGACCTGAAGGAATTAACTAACCACGTTAGAAAATACGGTGATGATATAGGTTTCAGGTTTAAGGACAAGTCTGGAAAAATTACCGGAAAGACTTATAAAGAGTTTGCTGACGATATAAACTGTCTGGGGACTGCCTTGATTTCTATGGGGCTTAAAGACCCGCACATTGCAATATTAAGCGAGAATAGATACACTTGGGGAGTTTGCTATTTATCTATTGTAAATGGCGTTGGTGTAGCAGTGCCCATGGATAAGTATCTGCCTGCCATAGAGGTTGTCAATCTAATTGAGCGGGGCAAGGTGGACGTTATATTTTACAGTTCATCATATCAGAATGTGATGGATGATGTAGCTAAAATCAACGATAAGATAAAATACTTTATATGTATGGATGAAATTAAAGACGACCAGCTTGATAGGGAAAGGTTTAAAACTCTGAAAGAGCTGATTGATTTGGGTAAGAATTTAATTGACAGGGGCGACAGAGCATTTATTGACGCTCCGATAGATAACAAAAAAATGTCAATACTCCTTTTTACCTCAGGCACAACCAGTATGGCTAAAGGTGTTATGCTTTCGCACCACAATATCGCAAGCAACATTGTCTCAGTTTCATCAGTTATAAAATTATATAGGGACGATGTCCATCTTTCATTGCTGCCATTGCATCATACCTTTGAGAATACTGTCGGATTTCTGCTTATGGTATATAGCGGCATATGCATAGCCTACTGTGACGGTATAAAATATATAGCTCAAAACTTGAAGGAATATAACGTCTCCGTTCTGGTTGCTGTTCCTGCAATATTTGAGGTATTATACAGAAAGACAATGGAGGGTGTCAAGAAATCGGGGAAAGAGAAATCTTTTAATAGAGTCATAAAAATATCTGAGTTTTTAAGAAAGTTTGGTATAGACTTAAGAAGAACGCTTTTTAAAAAAGTATTCAATCAGCTAGGACCATGCCTTAGACTTGCGGTTTCGGGAGCTGCGCCCATAGATAAGGAAGTCATAACCGGGTTTGATAAGATTGGTTTTAAATTATTGCAAGGTTACGGTCTGACCGAGACTTCGCCTGTAGTTGCCGCAAATAATGATTTTATAAATATCCCAGGCTCAATAGGCCGTCCTTTGGGTGGAATAGAAGTGGCTCTCGACTCTGAAGATGAAAATGGAATGGGAGAAATAATGGTTCGTGGAGAAAATGTGATGATGGGCTACTATGAAAATCCACAAGAGACAAAAGAGGTAATAAACGCAGATAGGTGGCTTAAGACTGGGGATTTGGGCACCATCGATAATGATGGCGTAATCCGCATTACAGGCCGCGCAAAGTCCATGATTGTTCTTACAAATGGTAAAAAGGCATTTCCAGAAGAGTATGAAGCGCTGCTCAATAATATACATGGAGTAAAGGATTCCTTTGTATGGGGTAATAAAGCTCCGGACGGTGACATTCAAGTATGCGCGGAGCTTGTCATTGATAGGGAGAAGGTCATTGGAGAAAAAGGCGCTCTTCCGGGCGAAAGTGAATTAGCTTCAATGTTTGACAAAGCAATCAGAAATATAAATAAAACGCTCCCACAGTATAAAATCATACGCTATTTTGTAATGACTTACGATGACATCATAAAGACAACAACCCTTAAGATCAAACGGCCCTCAGAATTTGAAAAGATAAGAGCCGCTTTAGAAAAAAAAGGACTTGAGATGAGGAAAGCTTCAGGAAAAATATTTTAAAGGCGAAGCGTGAAGTATATGCAAAATACAAAAGAATATAACATTATTATAGCCGGTCTTTCTATTCCTTACGGTATAACGGAGAGCAGTAAAGCAAAAAATATTAGACTTGTAATTGACCAGAACGGTTTAAGGATTGTCAAACCGAAAAGAGTCGGAACAGGTGAAGTAGATCGGGTAATAAAGGAAAAAGCTGAGTGGGTATACAAGCATTTCAACGAGTTTCAGGAAAGAAGGGCAAAAATCCCTGTTAGAAAGTGGGAAAGTGGAGAGTCTGTTTTGTATTTAGGTGAAAAATACATCATAAGTATTAAAGAGCACAATAAAAATACAGTCTCTGTAGGATTTAACGGAGTTCTTTTTGAGATGCTTATTGACTCAAAAATCTATGGAGAAGAGAGAAGAGTCATTATAGAAAGCGCTTTCAAAAAGTGGTACAAGAAGGCTGCCTACAAAATATTTGACGAGAGGTTGAAATATTTCTGCGGCATTACCGGGATGAAGTATGATTCCATGCGTATTAAGGAACAAAAAACCAGATGGGGAAGCTGTTCCGGAAAGGGTAATCTAAACTTCAATTGGAAGCTTATAATGGCCCCTTTGTGGGTAATTGACTATGTCATACTCCATGAGGTTTGTCATTTGAAGCACCTCAACCATTCAAAGGATTTCTGGAAAATGACTAGAGGATATATGCCCGATTATAAAAATGCGCAGGAATGGCTGAAGAAAAACGGAATAACCTTAGCTTTATGAAGTGTGATGTATCTTTATTAAATTAAGGCAGTATCAAAAAAATGTATACAAAAATGTATACAAAAATGTATACTTAGTGTTTTGACAATCCCTAAATAGCTTCTTTTGCTTCATTAGCTTTTCCAAAAAGCAGATGATCGACAATATTAGCTGTAAGAATTATTAAAAGAGGAATAATTGATTGAGCATACCTTGTCTCCGGAACAAAAAGAAGCTGTAAGCCTGTTAGGAGTATAATAAACAGCGATATCAAAACGTATCTTCTCCTTATAAAGGATAAGACTACACCAAACCATCCGAAACAAATGATAAAGCTGTGAAGCATTTGCAGATTCGTCAGTGAAGTAAATTCTTGTGGAGGATTAAACCATGGGTTTTTGAATAAGAAAGTAAACTTGCCTATTGTAAACCATTTTAGATATAATATTGGTTGTGTCCTGAAGCCTTCTATGATATAGCTGATTCCTGCCTTAACCTGATCGGGAACATTATATTTCGATGCGTCAATATTCTGATAGTATGGGAAAGTGCCGGCTATTAAAGGATTACCCGTCTGGGTGGCAAGAAGCACAAGTTTATGAAGGCTGATTAAGTTTCTTGTCCACCAGGGAAGCATAATAATAACAATTCCAATACAAGTATAGCAGAATGTCTTTATGATGCTAATATCTCTTTCTTTTATATACTTATAAATAAAAGGAATAACAATCAGTGGCATTACCGTAGGCCTTACCATAACTGCAACAGCAAAAATCAGCCCGCAAAGCAGGGCGTTCTTTTTTGATTTTATATTGTCAAGAAGCGTTAACTGCAGGTATAAATAAAGTACAAAAAAGAAATTATATAAAGTTTCTGTTAATATAAGCGTTGTCGCCCATACAAAACTTGGGTAAAGAGCATAAAGCGCAGCGGATATTAAGCCTGCTTTTCTGTTTTTAACGCGCTTTCCCAGAAGATATATAAGTATGCAGGTCAATGCTCCGAGAAAAGCCTGTATAATTCTGACTGCCATCAGTGGACTTCCATTTTTGTAACCAAATATAGTATAAATCGCGCTTAAAAATAAAGGATATCCTGGAGTGATTACCGCATTTGGCTTAAGCGCGGGACGATGAAGCGAATAACTATCTGTGTATCCTATATAACCATTATCAAGAAAATTCTTAGCCATTACATCGTAGTTATACGCATCGTTTTTTAACGGCGGGTGATTCATGTTCAAAACAAAATCAAGCCTTAAGTAAAGAGCAACAAGGAAAACTGCCGCTAAAGAAAGGGTGATTATCAATTTTTTGTTTTTTATATAAATAGAGTTTGCTTTGTTTATAGTATTCTTTATAAATTTCATTACTTATTCTCCCTAAAATAACATTTGACCGCAAAACAAAAATATAAGATTAATAATTGTTTTAATATATATAAGTTTGGAACATCGTGTAAATTTAAACTTAAGCAGTTATTATCCGGCTTCACTTTCTCCTAAACTATTGTCAGTGGCCTTTTCCTCGGAATCAACCTGAATTCCTGAAGATGACTCCAGCTTTTCTTTAATAATGGTTATTTCCTGGGTTAATCTGATTATTTTTTTTGACTGCTGCGAAACTACTATGGTAATTTGCAGCGAGTATACTATCAGAAATAATAATCCAAATATAAAAAGTACTGATGGGGCGTATTTAATATTTATTAATGAGGATATCCTTTCGATAAAAAATGGTGATACCGAAAGTAACAAAATTGTTAGTCCGAATAATATCCAGAGCAATGAATATTTTTCTGACAACTTGTTTTTCCTTACCAACTCTATAACTAGCGCTAAAAATGCGACACTAAATATAATAGATAGTATATATATGTTTATAATCATGATAAAGCACCTGTCCTGATAGAATTGATTAAAAGCACAATACTGACCTTAATCACATAATAGATGGATTTTAAGGGTGTTATTGAAGAAGTCCCGCCCTGACGTTCTTTCATTTCAACAGGAACTTCCATTACTTTAAATTTCTTTTTATGAAGTCTTATTAGGACATCTACCTCAGGGTAGTCAGAAGGATAGTTATCCGCAAAATAATCTATAATCTTCCTATTAACCGCTCTAAAGCCAGAGGTGGTATCTTTTATGGGATTGCCGGTAAGAAGTGTTACGAGCGTCGAGAAGAATATCATTCCGATACGCCTTGAAACATTGGATTGATATTCGGTTTTTGCAACATATCTTGATCCTATGATCATATCTGAACGTCCATCAAGTAATGGAGTTATCAGGTCACCTAGGTATAAAGGGTCGTGTTGACCATCTCCATCTAATTGTATTGCTACATCATAGTTATTTTTTTTTGCATAAAGGTAGCCTGTTTGCATAGCACCGCCAATACCAAGATTAAAAGGAAGCTTTAATACTTTTGCTCCGCTTTCCTTTGCGATAATGGAGGTCTTATCTTTCGAACCGTCATCTACAACCACCAGGTCAACTTTATGGCCGGAGTCAAATAGGCTTTTAATTACTTTTGATATGCTTTTTTCTTCATTATATGCAGGAATGATTACTAGTATTTTTTTACTTTTTGAATCCATAGTATTCATTTATTTTTTTTTGTAGGATATAATCCAACTTACTCCTTTGTAAATATTTTGTTTCTTACTTTTAGCAACTTATGAATCAATGTATATATTTTGCAATATAAAAAATGGATGTAAAATGTTTATTGCAAAATATATAAATTACAAAATAATAACGATATTAATATAGTTTATACATAAAATATGATTCATAAACAGGCATAAGAAACACAATTTTCTGTTAAATTCTATCAAACATAAAATGAAAATTCAATGATAATCGAAAGAAAATAAGAAAATTCAATTAAAAATTATAAAATATACTTCTAAAAACTATTATTACCATGATATAATTATATCACAATGGAATATAGGGGGGTTAACTATGATTTGTCCAAGGTGTAAACAAGAGTACATTGCGGGAGCTAAATGCTCGGTGTGTGATGTAAGGCTAGAAAGCAAATTGACAGAAGATATAGAAACGCCTTATTTTAAAATGGATGAATTTGATTATGAGTTTTTATTAGCCACTTTTAATGCCCTAGACATTTCTTTAGTACGTTCAATCTTAGATACCGAGAAAATTAATTATTCAGTAAAAGGTCAATTTAATTACGCAGGCAGGGAGCCGGCAAGAGTTCTGGTTAGAAGGGACCAGTATGATTTTGCGGTTGATATGTTAAAAGAGATTAGGCTCAATTATACAGTTTAAAATGCAATCAATAATATAACCTTTCATGGGATTAGCCTTGAAAGGTTTTTTATTATGTCAAATAACCAATTTTCATTGGAGGTAATTATTCAATTCATTTTTCAATATAATAATTATCCTCCATAATAATTATAGATAACCAAAACAATAAAAATATATTGAAAAACAATAAAAATATATTGAATAATAGAAAACTTAGATGTATAATATAGCTGTATAGAGTTGAAAATTACGCATTTTTATTCAGGAGGTATAATAATGGCAATTTTGGACGAGAAAGGGTTGTCAGGATTAGTTAAATTATTTTTGGACCTTGTATTTATAGGTGGTATTGGTATTTTAATCAGCTTACCTGTTACGTTGCGCTGGTGTTTCGATCATATCCGGTTAGAAGGAGAAAACTATTACTTTGCGCTTGGATTGTTGTATCTGACAGGAATAATGTGCCTGGTGATTTTGTTCGAAATGAAACGGATATTTAAAGCGCTAAATAAAAGAGATCCTTTCATAATCGGAAATGTAAAAAGCCTTAACAGGATATCTCTAATGAGTTATCTTATTTCAGTATGCTACTTAATAAAAATTGTACTATATAATTCATTTCTGACCATCATTATAGCAATGGTTTTTATAATAGCAGGTCTGTTCTGCACAATACTGGCTGAGGTTTTCAGGCAAGCTGTGATTGTAAAAGAGGAAAATGATTTAACTATATAAATCGTGAAAAAGATTTTACATTTAAAATGCAGTTAATACATCTGCATTTTACTATCAAAGCTGAACTTTTCACAATTTATAAACAAAGGTATATATTTTATTTATCGATAATGATTTGTGAGTGAAAGTTAATATACGGAGGCATAGAATGTCTATTATTGTAAATTTGGATGTAATGATGGCAAAGCGAAAGATGAGTTCAACGGAACTAGCTTCAAAAATTGATATTACAATGGCGAACCTTTCAATATTAAAGAATAACAAAGCAAAGGCTGTAAGATTTTCAACTCTTGAAGCAATATGTAAAGCTTTGGATTGCCAGCCCGCAGATATTTTAGAATATGTGAAGGATGATAATAAATAGTTAGGATGTGATTTTAATGGAAGTTGATATAAGATGGGAAGATAGCTATAAAGAACAAGTTCCTATAAAAAAAGAGAATATAATTCTTTTGCTTTGCTGTATGGCATTAGGGGTAATTGCAGATATATTGTTCTATAAAAAGCCTTTTGGCATATCTTATCCAATATTCATACTTATTTTCTATGGAGTATTCATATGGAGATCTCGGAAGCTATTAAAACTTAAGCCTGACTTCGGGTGGTTGCTAACAGTTCCAATATTAGCTCTTTCTTCTACCTACCTCATATTCTCCAATGATGTTTTCAGGGGATTAAACTTTTTTGCTATACCGATATTGATTATAGCTCAGACGCTTATTCTGTCTGGAAGCAATAGCAATAAGTGGTTTGTGGCATTATTTATCAGTGATATTTTTTATGGTATGTTTTTAAGGACCTTTAAATTTATTGGCAAGCCATTTAGTATAATCTCAAAATTGTTGAGGTTAAATTCACAGACTCAGAGGAATAAAAATTTTACTAAGGTTTTGGTGGGCTTGGCCATTTCATTTCCTTTGATCTGTATTGTCGCGCCGTTGCTTGCTTCGGCAGATAAGGTTTTTGAGCATTATTTAAACTCAATCCCTGATATTTTCAAAACCTTTAATTTTATTGAAATAATTGCTCAGGTGATATTTATAAGCTTAATATTTTTAATTTCTTTCAGCTATTTTTGGAGCCTTTTAAATGATAGAGAGCAACAGCAGAATGCTTATTTTCGAAAGGAAAAGGCGGAAATTAAATTTTTAGATCCGGTTATTGTATCGACTATACTGATATGCATAAATATTATTTATGTACTGTTTGTGGTTATTCAATTTACTTATCTTTTAGGTGGAGTAAAGCCCTTAGACTTTTCTTTCTCCGAATATGCAAGAAGGGGTTTCTTTGAACTCATTGCTGTTTCTCTTATAAATTTTAGCATCTTGCTTATAAATATTAATTTTACCAAACAAACCTCAAAATTGTTAAATACTCTTACCCGAGTTTTAAACTCCTTTCTGGTTATTTGCACTCTTATCATGCTGTATTCTGCTCATTATAGGATGTGGCTTTATGAGGATGCGTATGGATACACTTATCTAAGAGTATTTACTCATAGTTTTATGGTATTTATATTCATTCTTCTTTGCGCTACAGTCATAAAAGTGTGGTATGAGAAATTGGTATTGCTTAAGTACTACATTATTATTGGAATTTTAGCATACATGGTTATAAATTTCATAAATGTCGATACTATCATAGCAGCAAAAAATATTGAAAGATATAACAACCATAAGCCTTTGGATGTGGTATATTTTCAGGAGATTTCATATGATGCTGTTCCATACCTTGAGAAGTTTGTAAACGATGAAAAATATGGAGCTCAAGTCAGGACCCTCTTTTATAATAAGTACCAAGCCCTGAAGAAAAAGACCTCATGGCAGTCTTTTAATATATCTGAGAACAGAGCTATGAATGTACTTTCAAAATACAAATTAAATGATGCAGGTATACGCCAAAGTGATCTGAAGAACTACCGCAATTCTTAGATCATAGAAGTTTTATGATGGTATAGTATGAACATCCAGTAAATTTTTTTCATAGTATAGTATCATGAGTTTTAAACATTTGATCAAGGAAGAATACTATGGATTCTGAATTTGTTCTGAATAGCGCCCTTACTGGAGTGGAAGTTAAAAATGGATTTACCAAGGTAATTCAAAACGCATATGATTTGGAGGAAGGAAATAGTGATATTGAAACAATAAAGAGAATAAACGCTACAATTTCTGATATTCATTCAGAAGAACAAAGAGGAGCTTTGCATACGGTTGGCAATGTAAAAGTTACAGTAGAATACTTCGGGAAAGATTTATCTGAAAATTTGGAAATAATTCAGTTGGATCTTCCTTTTTTATTTGAAGGAATCTATGAATTTGATAATGTCTATCTAGAAAATCTAAGACTAAAAATAAATAGTCCAAGACGCTTGGAAATTTGTATAAGCGTTATGGCAAATAATCATTGACATTTCTTTTATTTGGTAATATTATTCTTATTAGGGGAACTTGAAAACATAGTTATCTAACTAGTGAATTATATTGTTTAAATGTTTGTACATAGTAGTTACATAAATACATTTGATTATTTAAATATAACATTATATAAATATTTTAATATCTTTTAATATTGCATGATCAATTTAAGACAGATTTTTTGTTTTTATTGATATTTAATTATATAATTCTTTATGTTCTTTGAATAATAAATTTTTACTCTTTTCTTTTCGGATCTCTCCATGTTTTTCATTGCTAATATTTACCGTTTATTTACTATAAATATACAATTTAAATTAAATCATATTGATCTTATAAATTTTTGGAGTGGCAAAATAAGGAAAAACATAGAGTTTTTGCTACAGACAAATGTTATAGATTATTTGATTTTAATTTTATAGGTAAAATTACTTAAGTATTTTGTAATTTTACTTTGAATTAGGGCGTTTCAAAAAATTCCTTGTTCAAGTTTATATGACGAAAACCCATTAGATCAAGTTTTTGAAACGACCAGTTGACCAGTTATTTTTTTGATACTACTTACTCGGTTTTTGGACAATAGTAAAAATACAAATGCAAGATAAATTGGTTTTAAGATATTTGGTTGTAAAACTATGGAAGATTATTTATGCAAGAAGCATATATATACTTTAAGGAAATCTTTATAGGAGTGATGCGCTGAAGAATATTAAAATCGGTCTTGTAGTTATATAGATTTAAGTATAGTATGAATTTCCAAGTCCAATTTAATAACTTAAGGAGGTAATTGTTATGATCAAAATTCGGGTGCTTTTGGTAACTGCGGTATTTGTTTTGATTACTGGATTATTCTTAAGTTCAAATGTAGTATTTGGCGCGACAAGCGGTACTTTTAAGATTTCAGGAAATGTAGAACCGGACTTGACTTCTACAAACTCAATTATTAAGTCAGGATTTAAAGTTGAGGTAGTAGGAACATCTTACTCTGCTGTATCAGATAATAACGGCTATTTTGAGCTGCTGAATTTGCCGGTATCTTTAGGAGCTGTAATAAAGGTAAAAATATCTAAAGCAGGGTATTTAAGGAAGGAACTAAGCAATCTTTTTGTTAGCTCAGAAGTAATTATTGGTTCTAAAGAAAGCCCTATAAAAATGTGGCCGGGAGATTTACCGGTAAATAATGTTCAGGATGATGCGATAAACTTTCTAGATGTTCTTCAAATAGCGAAGTCTTACAATTGTATATCGAGTGACGGTAGGTATAACGCAAGTTGTGATTTTAATTTGGATAATGTAATTAATGTTACGGATGTTATTGCGATGGCAAGGCATTTCAATGCTATAACTAATTCATATGTCGGTGATAAAGTAAGTTATATTGCGGCGGCTTATAAGCCAGACCCTCCACAAAACTTAAAGGCGTTGTGGAATACAGGGTCGACTATTTCACTAAGTTGGGATGCGCCAAACAGCGCAAAAATCGCAAATTACGAAGTGTATTGCAATGATAAAATTGTTGCTACCACAACATCTACCAATATTATATGCGTTGGGCTAACACCTAATAAAGTCAATACAGTTTATATAAAATCAGTAGATAGTTCAAATAACAGGTCTGATGCCAGCAATATACTCAATATAAAGACTCCTGAAGATGATAATGGCAACTCAATTGATACTTCGACTCCTATAGAATGCGAGAAGGAGGTTGTGGCGTCATTTGAGACTAATGACACAGTCGATTATTTCAGATTTAAAGCTCAGAAATCAGGAACATTTTCATTTAAAATGTATGTCGGTTTTCTGGTAAATGCTTATCTTTATGATAGCAGTGGAAGAAAAATTGCTGATGTAACTTATAGTTCATTTAATCTGGAGGCTGGAAAAAATTATTATATTGAAGTTGAAAATGCATATACTGTCGGTGAATATAGATTTATTATAATCCCTAAAGTATCAAAACCGGAGATAGTAGTAGATGAATTGTATATAGATAAATTATGGGTCAACCAACCAAACTTGTTAAAAGTTAAAGTTATTAATATAGGTGATGCAACAGCATCAGGTTCTTTCAGAATATCTTTTGACATAGACGGCCAAAAAAATATGTTCTGGACCGATTGCAGCTCTGATATTACGCCAGATAGCGCAAAATTCCTTGATGTGACTGGATCGATTAATGGTGTTCTGACATGGACATCATCTGTAGTGGGATACCATACAATAAGTATCAATATTGATACCCAGAACAAAATTAATGAGGTTTATGAGAACAATAACACATTTACATACAATGTCTTTCTTGATGATTATGCAGATAATGAAAATTATGCTATGGAGATTCAAGCAGGTCAAGATATCACTGGCTGCATTGGTACTAGCTCAGATGAAGACTACTTTAGTTTTACGCCTAAAACAACCGGCAATTACCTTATAGAGATGCCAGGATCAAAATATACAAACTTCTTTATATATGACGAAGATTTTAATCAGGTAGCTAAGACGGGAATCATATACAAAGGTTCAGGAAGAGACAGCTGTTATGCTAGCGCGCAATTATCAGCAAATAATAAATATTATATTGATGTAAAAACTGCAGATATGTTGAATTTTGTTAGCGAGACATATACATTAAGAATTACTAAGACTAGTTAATGTCGGAGACAAAGCTAATAAATAATACTTAAAAATGTTGAGGATTATGGATATCAAGTTTTTGAAACGACCAGCTGCTAAGTTTTTTTGATGCTATCTAAAACTAATTTTACAGTTTAATATCTATAAAGATACCGATAAAGATACCGACTACGATCACCAGGCTTTAGGTAAATTCGTAGTCGGTATAATTTATTTAAGCAAATGAAATTAAAGCATCTTCATTTGCTTAAATAATATGGTTGCAAGAATATTGATGATGTGGGAAAGTTAAGTAAATAAGAGAAAACTAATCATCACCTATAACAAAATTTCATTTTCAATTTGGGATACTAACAAATTAAACTTAGGATCAGGAACAAATAGTTTGGAATCGCCATCTAGCAGTAATTTTAAAGCAAGAAATGGAAAGTTAATGCCGCTAAGGCATGATATCCATACACCGCCGGACATTCGCGGATTAATTTCAAGAAGCTTGGGAATGTTGCCGTCATATCTGACTTGGATGTTATAAGCATAAGATAGATTAAATATTCTTGTAAGGCTTGAGGCAAGCTTTGTTAACTCCTCTGACTCCTCAAGCAACCGTACTCTTCCGTCAAGCTTTTTTCTTGGAACGGCTGAAATGAGTCTGCCATTTAAGGCAAGGCAGTCAATGCTGTATTCATAACCGGATAAATATTCCATTACCATTAGATCGCTGAAACATTCCTTTTGTGATAATCTTTTATATGCATCATCAAAAGTTATCCTTGAACCGGAAAAATAGAAGAGGCTTTCTAGTGAACCGGCAGCTTCATCAATAATTCTGAAACCTGCTCCTCCTTCTGATCGTACAGGCTTAAAGCATGCAGCATTGCCATTTTTTATCAAATTATCATATGCTATTCTAAAATCGTTCGCATTGTTAACAATATAATATTTCGGTACGTTAAAAACTTTCTCATATTTATTAGCTGAGTTAGAATCTATTACAGTATTTTCTAGAAAATCATAAAACTTTGCTTTGTCGGAGAGTAGGTCAAGATTCTTAAAATCGCAGCAAATCAGCAGTTTGACGCCGATTTCTTCGAACTTTTCAGCATCATGGCTGATGGAGCTTATATTTGAGTGTGGGATAAATACATCTATCATATGTTTTTTGCAAAAATCAAGGCAGAAGTCTGTATATTCTTCTTCAGGAATTTTCTCTTCAACTTCATAATGATCACATGCTCGCAGCATAGCAGAATTAGGGTTTCTGTTTGTGCCAAACACCTTAAATTCCATTTCATCATTCCGCTTTATTAGATTGATTATATGATACGCTGTGTTAAACCAATTATTAAACCAGATTCTCTTTTTTATCATGTCGTTAGCATCCTTATAAATAATATTAGAATAATAGGGCATTAACTAAATTTTAGAAAGCTTTCAATGATTTCGAGTATCTCGAGGGAAGCTGATAAACCTTCGGTCTTGGTGCGCAAGCATGTATCTCCAGGACTGAATTTATTACAGACTTCTCCATGAAAAGGCAAAACTTTATAATCCGCCATTTCAAGCAGCTCAAAATCCATGTATGAATCACCAGAGGCTGCAATAATTTTATCAGGAAGCATATCTTTTAAATACTCTACCGCATTCCACTTATTGATTGGTTTTGGAATGAAATAAAGCTTCCTGCCATGAAGGCAAGCTTGCCAGTTGTGATTCCGCATATCTGACATAAATGAGTTTAGCTTATCAAAAGGCGTCTTTTCAAGGTCTAAAATACAATATAAAAATAGATCTTCAACCTGGCGAATATCTATAACCCATTCTTCATTATACAATTTATTTTTAAACATTTCTTTAATATAATTCAAGGTTGCGCATTGTTTAGAGACAATATCAGATATATGGTTTTGCCATTT
>JAUZPS010000349.1 GCA_030705945.1 Bacillota bacterium | reverse complement strand
TGATTTATGACCTTGATCAGGCGCTAAAGAAAGCTGCTGGAAAATAAGCTTAAAAATGTTGAAGGAGTGATGATTTTAACGGGGATGCAAAACAAATCCTATGTTTAAAATTACAGATTTAAGAGGGGATGAAACAATAGTTTCATATCCTGTTATGATTTCCAATGTTTCCATGCCAAAAGCAGAAAGGGAAAGGTTTGGGATAACCGATAATCTTATACGCGTATCGGTAGGTCTTGAAGATATAGAGGATTTGATAGAGGATTTTGAAAAGGCATTAGGCTGAATAATATAGAACCAGCGCTGCTGTAAGTATAATTTAACTTTATAGCTCTGCGCTGGTTTTGTTCACATCAATGGGATTATGCGTATCTTATAGACGCAAATATAATTGTTCGCTATCTGATTACTACTTTACTTCCGCATTTTAGATATTTATAAATCTCTTCCGCGTCCTTGTCATACATACCAATACACCCTCCAGTCCAGTCAGCGAGATAATCAGGCCTTGCGCCGCCGTGTATTCCGACCAAACCTCCCAACTTAGTGTTTTGAGGAGGGACTTTCTTATTTTCGATGGCGTTCTTTATTTTGCCGTATGTATATTTATTTATTAGCCTGTTCTTAAGCCCCCTTGCGGCGTCCTCAATATTTGGGTAACTAAGCAGCATCCATCTTGAGCCTGAGTCGCTTCTTGGGGGAGCATGAATAGCTTTCTGGCAGATATAAAATTCACCTCTAGGCGTTCGGCAGTCACCTTCTATATGTTTATCGCCTGAATTGGTTTTTATTCCGGCAGCAATCACATACTGTTTCAGAGACTTATCCTTATATTTAAAATATAACAGCCGCCTTGACAGATCAATATACAGATTGAAGTTATTTGTATCCTTAATGCCCTTGGTTTTTATTATGCTGTCGAGTGAAATGTCAGGGTTTACACTGTGTTTATGATGGATTTTACTCAACCTCATGATGCTGAAACCAGCAATAATTTGAAATATTAAAGCCGTAGCTAAAATTAGACCCATTTTTTTTATCATATTGAGTTACCTCCATGAATTAAGCAAGCATAAAGGACTAGCTATAAAAAACTCTTTTTGAAACGCCCTAAAACATGTGTTTTTAACAATTTATATGGTATTGGTAAGAATACCTGAAATTATTAATAAAAAATAGTTTATTATATATTTTAACTTAATATATATATAGACATCAATATCAATATTATCGTATAATGTATTCAATTTCTTTACATGATTTAGTAAAAATTTACTGAAAAGCTTCATGAAAATAGTACATTTAAGTGTTTGCTATGGATCAAGGTATATATTTTGCAATATAAAAAATGGATGTAAAATGTTTATTGCAAAATATATAGCAAAAAGTAAGGTAAATAAAAGGTAAATAAAAATAAAAATGTATTGCAAAACCAATTAACACGCGCTATAATCTTAAAAATTTTACGATACACTTTAAATGTGTATCGATACAGTTGGAGGGATTAGCATGTCAGATAGATTTGAACTGAACAAAAACCTTGCTCAAATGTTAAAGGGCGGAGTAATTATGGATGTCACCAATGCTAAGGAAGCTCAGATAGCTCAGGAAGCAGGAGCTGTAGCGGTGATGGCGCTTGAGAGGGTTCCGGCGGATATCAGGAAACAGGGCGGAGTAGCAAGGATGTCCGACCCTAAAATGATTAAGGAGATTAAGGCTACTGTTACCATACCTGTAATGGCAAAGTGCAGAATCGGGCATATTGTTGAGGCTAGAGTTTTAGAAGCCTTAGGTATAGATTATATTGATGAGAGCGAAGTTCTTACACCTGCAGATGAAAGCTTTCATATTGACAAACACGGGTTTAAAATTCCTTTTGTCTGCGGAGCTAAGAATCTTGGCGAAGCATTAAGGAGAATAGGCGAAGGCGCTTCAATGATAAGAACTAAAGGAGAGGCTGGAACGGGTAATGTTGTTGAGGCTGTGCGTCACATGAGAACAATAATGGGTGAAATGAGGAGGCTTAAGAATCTTCCCGCTGAGGAGCTTATGACTGCGGCTAAGGAGATGGCTGCTCCATATGATCTCGTTGTTAGGGTAGCGAAGGAAGGAAAACTTCCTGTTGTAAATTTTGCCGCAGGCGGCGTCGCAACTCCAGCAGATGCTGCGTTGATGATGCAGTTAGGAAGCGAAGGGGTTTTTGTCGGTTCCGGTATATTTAAATCATCAAACCCTGAAAAAATGGCGAAAGCTATTGTTAAAGCTACAACTTACTACAACAACCCTGAAATTATCGCAGAAGTATCCGAGGATCTTGGCGAGGCCATGTATGGAATCGAGATTTCAGAAATCAAACCTGAAAACATATTGTCCGACAGAGGCTGGTAACCATGAAAACTATAGGAGTATTAGCTTTACAGGGCTCAGTTGTAGAACATATAAATAGCCTTCAGAAAATAGAAGGTATTTTGCCTATGGAGGTTAAATCCAGAAAAGATATAGATAAAATAGACAGCATTATTATGCCAGGCGGCGAAAGTACCACAATTGGTAAATTGTTAAGGGATTTTGAGCTTTTAGAGCCTCTTTCTGATAGAATAAATAAGGGAATGCCTGTATGGGGAACATGCGCAGGAATGATATTGCTAGCAGGCAAAATAATCGGAGAGGACCATGTCCATCTTGGCCTTATGGATATAGAGGTAAGAAGAAATGCGTACGGTGGGCAGTTGGATAGCTTTAGCTGCCACGCTTGTATTGATAAAGTATCCAAAGCTCCGGTTAATTTAATATTTATCAGAGCTCCATGGATTGAAAGGGTTAATGGAAATGTGGAGGTTCTTGCAGAGTATGAAGGAAAAATAATTGCCGCAAGGCAAGGTAATATGCTAGTAACCTCATTTCATCCTGAATTGACGGAGGATTTAAGCTTTCATAAATATTTTTCAGAGTTTTAATCTATTGGAGGGTAGGTGATTATTATAAAGTTTGTATTGTTTGATTGTATGGAAACCTTAATCGATATGACTCAATTGCCCGAAAGAAGGGATTATGCTTACTGGGCATATAATGGAAGCACAATTGAATATTTATGGAAGGACTTTGAGGAATTTTTTGAAGAGTACAAATATGCTGCTGATTATATTTCAGAAAAGTTGCCTGAACATAGGGAATCCTCAATGATGGAGCGGTTTTCTTTTATGGTTGACAGAAAAAGAGTTGGCAGAGATAAAGATGAGTTTATAAAAAGAATTCATCAGAATTACTGGGCTAACTATTCTTCTAAGTGTTATGTACATAAAGAAACGGTTGAGTTGCTCGAATACTTAAAAGATAAATACAAACTTGGCGTCGTCTCTAATTTCATGGTTGAAGATGGAATTGAGGATTTAATTGATAAAACCTGTATAAAAAAATATTTTGAGTTTATTGTGACTTCGGTAAAAAATGGTTGGAGAAAGCCGCATAAGAATATATACGACGAAGCGATCGAGAAAGCGGGCGTAAGCCCGCAATATATTTGTTTTGTGGGAGATGATTATATCTGTGATTATGAGGGACCCAGAAAATTTGGCATACAATCATTTTTATACGATAGAGGAATGAAATATTCTGATGTTCCGTATAGGCTAATGTCGCTTTTGGAACTGAAGCGGTTTCTTTGATGGATAAGGTAGTGTCAAAAAAAACTTAGCAACTGGTCGTTTCAAAAACTTGATATAATGGGTTTTCGCCATATAAACTTGAACAAGGAATTTTTTGAAACGCCCTAATTACAAATATTAATGATCTTAAAATATATTTTGAGTGCGCAGTTCATAAATTTCTATAGCATGTTCTGAAAAAGAAACAAAATCATTATATTGGTTTTGTTTTTTATCATTTTAAAGCATTGCAGATATATTTAAAGTGGGGTTATCTATAGAATGCGACATGTATATTATAAATAAAAATGAAAAACATAAATAAAAATATAATTAATATTAAAACCTACTAATCATATAGGAAAAATAAAATATTTTCTAAAATATATTGACATATTTTGATCAAAGTATTAAAATGAATATAAGTAATAAAACATATTAGAATACTAGGAATACATATTTTATCGGAGGCGATGTTAATGTCCAAAATAGCTAAAAATCTGACTGATCTTATCGGAAATACACCATTATTAGAGCTCTCAAACTACAATAAGCAAAATAATCTTGAGGCTAACGTAATTGCCAAATTAGAATTTTTTAATCCTGCTTCAAGCGTAAAAGATAGAATTGGTTATGCTTTGATCAAAGATGCTGAAGAAAAAGGGTTCATTAAGAAAGATACGGTTATTATTGAGCCAACCAGCGGAAATACAGGCATAGCTCTTGCGTTTGTATCAGCGGCTAAAGGATATAGATTAATACTTACTATGCCTGATACCATGAGTATTGAAAGAAGAAATTTACTTAAAGCCTTAGGCGCTGAGTTGGTGCTTACTCCTGGAGTTGAAGGAATGGGAGGAGCGATAAAGAAGGCTGAAGAGCTTGCTGCTGGGATGCCTAACTCATTTATTCCAAACCAGTTTAAGAATCCTGCAAACCCTGAGATTCATAGAAAGACAACAGCGGAAGAAATATGGAGAGACACTGACGGTGAGGTGGACATATTTGTAGCAGGAGTAGGTACAGGCGGAACCATTACTGGAGTTGGAGAAGTTTTGAAGCAAAGAAAACCAAGTGTGAAAATTGTTGCTGTTGAGCCATTTGACTCGCCGGTTTTATCGGGTGGAAATAAAGGACCTCATAAAATTCAGGGAATTGGAGCAGGTTTCATTCCAGATGTATTGAACTTGAAAATACTTGATGAGATATTTAAAGTAAAGAATGATGAAGCTTTTGATACTGCAAGAAAACTTTCAAAGGCAGAAGGGCTTTTGTTAGGAATATCATCAGGGGCAGCTTTGTTTGCTGCGACAGAACTTGCTAAAAGACCGGAAAACAAAGGCAAGAAGATTATTGCTCTTCTTCCTGATACAGGTGAAAGATATTTATCAACTCCGCTTTTCCAGGAAGTCTAATGTTCATTGGGATAAATAACTTATGTAGTATCAAAACATAATTATTTATAAATATAAAACACACATTAATTTTATCTTTCAGCTAAAGAAAGATAAGTCACTACCTAAAACAAGTATTACAGTGACTTATCTTTTTTTATGCTCAACTAGCTCTTTTGAGTTAGTTACTCAACTTTTCCACTTCAAATTAGGCAGCCATAAAAACATCCACAAATTCAACTATATTTGGATATAAATTTGATAGGTGTATCATTATGCGTATATGGCTGCAAGAATTATAATGATGTGGAAAAGTTGAGTTATATAAGTTACGAAAAAGATTTTACATTAAAAATGCAGTTAATACGTCTGCATTTTACTATCAAAGCTGAACTTTTCGCAACTTATGAATCAAGGTATATATTTTGCAATATAAAAAATGGATGTAAAATGTTTATTGC
>JAUZPS010000348.1 GCA_030705945.1 Bacillota bacterium | reverse complement strand
TCAATGTAAGCAGCATAACGGATAGAGATTGAAGCCCTGTTTTCCATACCTGTGTAAGGCTAAGACCGCTGCCTAAAACGATAATTGCCCATTGAAGGATTTTCTTCGATGTAAACTTTACTCCATCTTCGGCCCATACTGGTTTACCGATGGTATTATTTAGTAAAATTCCAATAACGATACCAAAAACAGGTCCGCCTATAATGGGATATCTATTTCCGAGCCATGTGGATGCTAACGCAAGCGCAAAAGACATTAATATGCCTGAAAGATTTTTTCTAAGCCATGCCATGGTTTTCCTCCTTGTATTACTGTTATTACTGTTAGGGCGTTTCAAAAAATTCCTTGTTCAAGTTTATATCACCAAAACCCATTATATCAAGTTTTTGAAACGACCAGTTGGCCAGTTATTTTTTTGATACTACGTTACTTAATATTTTAGTATGAACAAATCATAAAAACAAATTATGATTTATTATACATTCATAATAAAAATTTATAATTGCCTTTCCAAATATTTTTAGCTGCTATATAATAATCTGTACAAAACATTTTTGGGAGAAAAGCAGCATGATTGATTCAAAGCTCACGACCTTTATCAATGTAGCAAAATTAAAAAGTTATACCAGAGCGGCAGAAGCGCTTAACCTTACACAGCCGGCAATAACACAGCATATAAAACAGCTTGAAGAATATTATGAAGTTAAATTAATAAAGAAAAAAGGAAGACAGATTTCTTTGACTGAAGAAGGGGAGATGCTCTTAAAAAGCGCAAAGGAATTTGAGGCTAATTCTATACTTCTGGAAAGAAAGTTAAAAAACAAATCATCAGTGATCAAAAGGTATAATATAGGCGCAACTTTAACTATAGGCGAGTTTGTGCTTCCTAATTTACTGGGTGATTATAAAAGGACTCACGTTAACATTGATGTTATTATGCATGCGCTCAATTTGGAAGAAGTCTTAAAAAGAATGAGTAATGGGGAATTTGATCTGGGAATTGTAGAAGGACCTTTTGATAAAAGTAAATTTAACTATAAAAGACTAAAAGATGATGAACTTGTTCTGGTAGCTGCGCCTATGAGCAGTTTTGCAATGAGAGAAAAAGTAGAAATAAGTGAAATTGTCAATGATGGTAAGCTTATTATGCGCGAGAAGGGCTCAGGAACGAGAATGATTTTTGAAAACAAGCTCAAGGAGCTTGGGTATAACCTTTCTGACATGAAGATTTATATGGAAGTAGGTAGTATCGGAGCTATAAAGTCCTTGGTAGAAGCAAACCTGGGATATACAGTTATTTCAAAGCAAGCTATCAAGCGTGAATTGGATTCAGGAACCTTGACTATTGTCCCAATTCAGGGCATTAGAATTACTCGTGAGTTAAACTTTATTTTTTTAGACCAAAGCCCTAAAGATTTTATTGATGATTTTATGTCATTTTTGGTTAATATATAAGTTGGGAAAAAGATTTTACATTAAAAATGCAGTAATACGTCTGCATTTTACTATCAAAGCTGAACTTCTTGCAACTTATGAATCAGGGATATATTTTGCAATATAAAAAATGGATGTACAATGTTTATTACAAAATAAATTATAATGTTTATAGTTATTATGAAGGAGTGAAATTAGTGATACATAAATTTGATGTGAACAACAGACATAAGCTTGATAATGAAAAAAGACGGATGATTATGCCTCCGTTTGAAACACTTGAGAAACTAGGCTTTAGCAAGGGTATGGATATTGCAGATATAGGTTGTGGAATTGGGTATTTTACAATACCTGCTGCAGAAATCGGAGGGCAAGGCTCAAAAATTTATGCTTTGGACTTGTCGGTTGAAATGCTTGACGAGGTTGATAAAAGGGCAGTAGAGCATGGGATATCAAATATCAGAACGATAAAGGTTGACGAATATGATTTGAAGCTTGATAATGGTACTGTTGAATTTGCTCTTCTCAGTAATGTTTTGCATGAAATAGAGGAAAAGGGCAAATATATCTCTGAAATTCACAGACTGCTTAAAGTCGGTGGTAAATTAGCTATTGTCGAATGGAATAAAGTCAAAGGGGAGTCAGGACCGCCTGTTGAGCATAGAATTTCATCCGAGGAATTAACAGAGTTGATTTCCGAAGGTGGATTTGAAACTGAAATAAAAATCAGCATTGGACAAGACTACTACGGAATTGTAGCAACAAAGAAATAATTATTAGCGATGATGAACTGTTAGAAAAGATTTAAGAGATTGGTTTCGAAGCAGTATAGGCATGCACGCTAGTAGCGACCCGGTAGCTCATAATTTCCTTGTATTCAAAAATGGAACTCCATCAAAAAAATGGAGTTCCATTTTTGGGATTTATTCCACGTCGTAACCCTGAACTTCAATAGTATCCTTGTCTCTTTAGGTATTGATCAATAGCCTTAGCAGCGTTTTTTCCAGAGCCCATGGCAAGGATCACTGTGGCAGCGCCTGTGACGGCATCACCCCCGGCATATATTCCCGGTATACTGGTTGCGCCTGTAGCTTCTTCTGCAATAATACCACCCCAATCGTAGGTATCTAAATTTTGGGTAGTTGACTTGATCAGTGGATTTGGGCTTTGACCTATGGCAATAATTACGATATCTACATCCAATACATGTTTGGAGTTTTTCTTTTCGATGGGTCGTCTTCTGCCGGATTTATCTGGCTCACCCAGTTCCATCTCCACGCATTCCATGCCTTGAACCCATCCATCTTCTGTGCCTAGAATCTGGGTGGGATTTGTCAGGAGTTTAAAAATAATTCCTTCCTCTCTGGCATGATGGACTTCTTCTAACCTTGCAGGTAACTCCTTTTCTGAACGCCTGTAAACAATATACACTTTTTCAGCGCCTAATCTCTTTGCGCTTCTGGCGGCATCCATTGCCACATTTCCGCCGCCTATTACTGCTACGTTTCTACCAACCCGCACTGGGGTGTCATATTGAGGAAAACGGTAGGCTTTCATAAGATTGATTCGAGTTAGGAACTCATTGGAGGAATAGACTCCGTTTAAGTTCTCACCGGGGATACCCATAAAGTTTGGTAACCCAGCTCCAGATCCAATAAATATGGCTTGATAGCCTTCCTGCTGGAGTTCTTCTAAAGAAAATACCTTACCGATAACCATATTGGTGTTGATTTTAACTCCTAATTGTTTTAAATTCTCAATCTCCTTTTGTACCAAATCTTTAGGCAGCCTGAATTCCGGGATGCCATACATGAGTACGCCGCCAGGAGTGTGGAAAGCTTCAAAGATAGTGACATCATATCCCATGCCTGCTAAATCGCCTGCGCAAGTCAGTCCTGCCGGTCCGGAACCGATGACGGCGACCTTGGTTTGGGTCCTGTGAATGTTTTCTGCTTTTGGACTTCTGTTGGACATGTACCAATCAGCGGCGAACCTTTCCAGCCTTCCTATTCCCACAGGTTCTCCTTTGACTCCCCGGACGCAGAATTTCTCGCACTGGGATTCCTGGGGGCAGACCCTTCCGCAAATAGCTGGAAGGCGATTAGTTTCATTGATTATTTCATAGGCTTTTTCAAACTCACCGCATGCAATATGAAGAATAAAATCTGGAATTTTAACGTTGACCGGGCAGCCAGCCATACAGGGCTTAGTTTTGCATTGCAGACACCTCTGAGCTTCTTCCTTTGCCATCTCACAGGTATATCCGAGAGACACCTCAAGGAAATTCTTGTTCCTTATTTCTGGTGGTTGCTCAGGAATTTTAACTTTATAGGGAGACATATTAGGCATTAGACGCGCCCCCTAATCTGCAAGCGTGATCTTCAAGGGCTTGCTTTTCAAAGGACTTATACATCATTTGCCTTCTTATTGCTTCATCAAAATCAACTTCATGTCCATCAAAATCAGGTCCGTCTACACAGGCAAACTTGGTATTTCCACCTACTGTTACACGACAGCCGCCACACATACCGGTACCGTCTATCATTACAGGGTTCATGCTCACAATGGTCTTTATGTCATACTGCTTTGTGAGGATACATACGGCCTTCATCATGATCAGCGGACCAATTGCAATTACAAGATCATATGTATTACCTTGTTCTATTAATTTCTTAAGTTCATCTGTTACAAATCCCTTAATACCGTTAGAACCGTCATCTGTAGCAACAATAAGCTTATTGCTTACTTTTGACATCTCATTTTCAAGAATAATAAGGTCTTTGTTTCTGAAACCTATTACCGAGTGTACCTCAATACCTAGGTTATGAAGTTTTTTTGCTTGGGGATACGCTATAGCTGTACCGAGTCCGCCGCCTATTACAGCAGCCTTCTTAATATTCTCAAAGTGAGATGCAGTTCCTAAGGGGCCGACAAAGTCAAGGAGTTCTTGGCCTTCTTCCATTTTACCCAATTCCTTGGTTGTCTTGCCGACTTCCTGAAAAATAATTGTTACGGTTCCCTCTGCTCGATCATAGTCTGCAATTGTTAATGGAATACGCTCTCCTTTTTCGCTTACTCTAAGAATGATAAATTGTCCAGGCTCGGCTTTGCGCGCTATGAAAGCTGCTTCTATTTTCATCAGCTTGACAGAAGGAGATAATGTTTCTTTTTTTATAATCTTGTACATTTTACTACTCCCTTCATAGTGACTCTTAAGACAGCATAACTTAAAAGCAGAATAAAAATTGCTTTTAAGTGTATGCAGCCTTATTCTGTCCATAACAGGTTGATAAGGATATCATAAAATGTTCACACCAGATAAAAGTATTATACACAATATTCTGGCAAAATGAAAGGTATACAATAAAATCATTCAATATCTTAATAAAGCAGAAAATTTGAAAATATATCAAAATGGCAAATTAGATAATGAGGCCTTAAGAAATGGCGTGAGAATAACTCTAACTCTCTTGCTTGCTGCAATACTTTTTATTTGTGAAATTTTTCCGCTGGGCGCTTGCATTACTTAATTAAAATTGGTATAATTTTTATTGTCAAATTTATCATATCTTATAAAATCCCCAATTTTTAATTTTGGGGTATACAATGGCGTATGCTTAACGTAATGCGCAATGAGGCGCGTTACAGGCTGTGCAATTTGCAGAGCCTATAGAATTGAATATGGTTTAAAAATCTACTTGATGGACCAAGATATCTGTTTACTTATGTTGTTATTGTAAATGGTTGGATTTTGGTTTTGTTGCTTTAGACACTTTTCTAAATGTGTCTGGAGAGGTTAAGCGGTATTAAGATTGAATGCTATAAAAACTTTATATAGCTAGTGCAAAATAATGTTCACACCAGAAGATACGTAAGTTTTGCAGAGGCTATATTGAAGTGTTGATTTCTTGCGGGAATTTTGATCTTATGGCATTCTAGTTAATAAAACAAAATTAAGAAAGTGGGGCTTTATCATGAAAATACTTGCAAGTGTAATGGAACAGGTCATTAAGAGAAATCCAAATGAGCCGGAATTTCATCAGGCGGTAAAGGAAGTATTGGATTCT
>JAUZPS010000347.1 GCA_030705945.1 Bacillota bacterium | reverse complement strand
GCTACAACATCCAAAAGCAGCCAAATCATCAGTCAAACTCCCCCTCCATAGCATTTCTAAATTAAAACACCAAACCAAAATGTAAAGTGTTATGTAAGTTCTCTCTGATTGGTCTCGCTAGCTTCATGTCTAGCTCAATCGACCATAAAAAGCTATTATAACACGTAATAAATCCAATTACATTTGAACTCAAATCCCAACTATTTCATAAATCTTTTCCATATCAAGGTTAGCCCGTATCATATCCGCCAATTTGTCGTACTGCTGTTCCTTATATGCTCTAAAGCTCATATTTTTGTCATGTTCAAGCTTTTTTAAACCTTTTTTATTTCTGAGATTATTAATTAATCCTGAAGTAAATTCCATATTGTCAAAAATACCATGGATATAGGTTCCAAATACATTTCCAGCTTCATTCATTACACCGCCGTTAGAATATGTATGGTCTTCTAATATCTTATTGATTGTCAGAAACGACTTGCAGCCCTCATCGTATTCTGTGGTACCCATATGTATCTCATAACCTTTTACACCTACACCCATAGTTCCCTTAAGCAGCCCATCCCCATAAGTTATGACTCCCTCAACCTGGGTTGTTACCTTCTTCTTCTGAAAAATTGTTTTAGTATTAAGTAGACCCATTCCTTCAATTTTTATTAGTTCCGATTCTGTCCTGTAGGGATCTTCAATTTCCATTCCAAGCATCTGAAAACCGCCGCAAACGCCAAAAATTGCAACACCTCTGCTATGCAGGTTCTTGATCGCTTCCTCAATACCGGACTTCCTAATAAAGAGCATATCCTCTATTGTATTTTTAGATCCTGGGAGCAGAATAAGATTCGGTTCCTTTAGTTCGTGAAGGCTCTGAACATATCTTACTTTTACCCCTTCAATATTTTCAAGCGCGTTAAAATCAGTGAAATTTGATATATGTGGAATTTTAATAATCGCTATATCAATTTCCCCTTTTGAGGCCATCTTTTCAAGAGCAAATTTTTCAGCAAGGCTGTCTTCTTCCTCAATATTGAGTTTGGTATAAGGCAGAACCCCTAAAACCGGAACCTTTATAATGTCATAAAGCATATCCAACCCAGGCTTTAAAATCTCCAAATCCCCTCTGAATTTATTGATTATAACGCCTTTTACCCTTGCTCTTTCCTCCTCGGTCAAAAGAAGCATGGTTCCAGCAAGCGCCGCAAAAACTCCTCCCTTGTCTATATCGCCTACTAGTATTACAGGAGCGTCGGCTATCTGCGCCATTCCCATATTGACTATGTCCTTATCCCTAAGGTTTATCTCAGCCGGACTGCCTGCGCCTTCTATGACGACAATATCATTCTTTTCTGAAAGCCCTTTATATATTGCGCTTATCATCCCGGCGAGCTCAGGTTTGAAATCATGGTATTGCGCCGCTGACATGTTCTTATACGCTTCGCCATTTATTATGACCTGGGACTTCCTATCTGTTGTAGGTTTTAATAGAATCGGGTTCATTTCAACAGAAGCTTCTTTACCGGCAGCCTCAGCCTGAACTACCTGAGCCCTGCCCATTTCTTTGCCTTCAACGGTTATATATGAATTTAACGCCATATTCTGCGACTTAAATGGGGCAACTTCATATCCATCCTGTTTGAAAACCCTGCAAAGGCCGGCTGTTATAATGCTTTTCCCAACAGACGATCCCGTGCCTTGCACCATTACGCATTTACCTTTCATGCTCTCCCCTCCTTCATTCTGTCCTTATTCCTGCGGCTTTATATTTAGCGCAGCTTCTTACAAATCCGTATGCAATTTCGGGATTTGACCAGAAGTGGATATGGGGATACCCAGCCAAAAGGTTTTTCTTTTTATACCCGCAGTTCCATACAATGGGATCTTTGCCTTTTCGACGCTTCCATACCTTATAACTTACAGGTTCGTCGTCTTTTGGAATTGTCTTTGAGTAGTGAAATTCATGAGCCCTTACAAGTAAGTCCTGTTCTGAAAACAAAGATCCCCCTATTATTTGAAGCTCTACATATCCAAACCTTTGCAGAGACGAAGTCATTTCGCTCTCTGCGTCAATAACATTTGCCATGTTATAAGCTTTTTTATCTATGTCGTAAATTGCCCCGCATAAATACATCAAGCCTCCGCATTCTGCGTATGCCGGCAAATTATTCTCTATTTTATTTTTTATATCCATAAGCATTGAAGTGTTTTTTTCCAGTTCCTCTGCCCAAACCTCCGGATACCCCCCGCCAATATAAAGTCCATCAATGTCTTTTGGCAGCTCTTTGTCTGCGATTGGGCTAAAATAAACAAGTTCTGCTCCTATCATCTCAAGGAGGTCAAGATTGTCTTTGTAATAAAAGTTAAACGCTTTATCCCTTGCAACTCCTATTCTTGGCTTCGTTTCCCTGACCCATGCCCATGAAGCCGGATGAGTATAATCCTCTATATTAATTTCTTCCGCATCTTTTGCAAGTTTTTGCAATAATTCAAGATCAACAGTCTTTGAAATATTCTCGGCAAGCCTATGAAGTTTTTCTTTTAATCCTTTTATCTCTTGGCTCGGGACAAGGCCTAAATGCCTGCTTTTAAGGCTTATTTCCTCATTTTTTGCAAGATAGCCCGCAACTTTAACCCCGGTTTTCTCCTCAATAATTTCCTTTAGCATAATGTAATGTGCTTCACTTTTAATGTTATTAATTATGACGCTTTTAATATTTGTCCTTCTGTCAAATTCCATAAAACCTTTAACTATGGCAGCTATGCTTAGTGACATCCCCTCACCGTTTATAACCAGAACAACCGGAGCTTTAATGATATCCGAAACATGCGCGGAGCTGCCTTCCAGAGAATTTCCGCCATAACCGTCGAAAATCCCCATCACGCCTTCCACAACAGCCATATCCGAACCAACAGAATTTTTTGCAAAAAGGTATCTAACCCTTTCTTCGGTCAGCATCCAACTGTCAAGATTCCTTGAATCCCTGCCTGTAATAAAGGTATGATACATGGGGTCGATATAATCCGGTCCAACCTTATAAGGCTGTATCGTCAAACCCTTTTTGACAAAGGCGGCCATCAACCCCAATGAAACTGTTGTTTTCCCGCATCCACTGTTTGTGCCTGCTATTAAGATCCTTGGTATATTCATTACATCACAACCCCTGAAAAAAAAGGATATTTATTTTATAATTTTGAAAACGCGTAATCAACCGCCTTCGATGTTTTATCAATATCAGCCTCATCATGGGCGAAGGACATAAATACCGCTTCAAATTGTGAAGGAGCGATATAAATCCCTTTTTCAAGCATATATTTAAAATACCGCTTAAAACGCTCCAAATCCGATTTTACCGCGCTTTTCAAATCCACAACATCTGCATCGGTAAAGAAGACGCCAAGCAGCGAGCCAAGCCTATTCACCTTTAATGCTATTCCATACTTCTGCGCCGCTTTCATAAAAGCCATCTCAAGCTCTTGAGCTCTCTTACCAATATCTTCATAAATTTCAGGGTTATCTCTCAAAATTTCAAGCGTTTTTATGCCCGCAGCCATTGCCACAGGGTTTCCTGATAGTGTGCCGGCCTGATAAACAGGGCCATTCGGAGATATCATATCCATGATTTCTTTCCTGCCTCCATAAGCCCCTACAGGCATACCGCCGCCTATTATTTTACCGAATACCGTTATGTCTGGAGTTATTCCATAATACCCTTGAGCCCCGCTGAAGGAAACTCTGAAACCTGATATTACCTCATCAAATATCATCAACGCTCCATGCTCAATTGTCAGCTTTCTGATTGACTCAAGAAACTCGACCTTGGGCAAAACAAGTCCCATATTGCCCGCCACCGGCTCCACTATAACCGCCGCGATATCGCGCCCATAGTGTTTAAACACCTCTTCCAACTCATCGCAACTATTGTAGGCCGCCGTAATTGTATTTTTGACATAATCAGCTGGAACACCCGCGCTGTCAGGAACCCCGGTTGTTAAGGCACCCGAGCCCGCTTTTGCTAAAAGCCCGTCTGAGTGGCCATGATAACAGCCTTCAAACTTTAATATTTTATCCCTGCGCGTAAATCCCCTTGCAAGTCTTATTGCGCTCATAACCGCTTCAGTGCCTGAGCTTACCATTCTAACCATTTCAACGGAAGGAACAGCGCCGCATATAATTTCAGCAAGCTTTAATTCCTTCTCCGTAGGAGCGCCAAAGGTTGTTCCATCTTCACACGCTTTTTTTATTTCTTCAACAACCTCTGGGTGAGCATGTCCGAGTATCATAGGACCCCATGAACCAACATAATCTATATACTCATTACCGTCAACATCTATTATCTTCGAACCCTTTGCGCTTTTTATGAAAGGGGGCGTCATTCCAACCGATTTATATGCCCTCACAGGGCTGTTAACGCCACCGGGTATTATTTCAACCGACTTTTTAAACAATTCCTCGGATCTTGCCCCGATCATATGTTTTCCTCCTTCAGCCAACCTGCCGCCTGCTTTGCAAAATAGGAGATGATTATCTTTGCCCCAGCCCTTTTAATTGATGTCAGCGCCTCAAGAGCCGCGCCCTTTTCGTCGATCCAACCCTTCAGAGCCGCCGCTTTAATCATTGAGTATTCACCGCTCACATTATAGGCGGCAATGGGCGCATCAAAGGTCCGGCTAACCTGGCTTATGACATCGAGATATGCTAACGCCGGCTTTACCATCACAATATCAGCGCCTTCCTCTATATCCAGTTCAACTTCCCTTAAAGCTTCTTTGATGTTGGAGTAATCCATCTGGTAGCTTTTACGGTCTCCAAAGGAAGGTTTTGAATAAGCCGCGTCACGGAATGGACCATAAAAAGATGACGCGTATTTTGCGCTGTACGACATTATAGTCTTTTGAGTAAATCCGCAATTATCCAAAGCTTTTCTGATGCTGCCAATTCTTCCATCCATCATATCCGATGGCGCGATAATATCCGCCCCGGCCTCCGCATAGCTTAGCGCAGTCTTTGTTATTAGTTCAACCGAACTGTCATTTAATATTTCTCCAGCCTCAACCAATCCACAGTGTCCATGACTGGTATACTCGCACAGACAAACATCAGCGGTAAGCAGAATATGGGGAAATTCTTTTTTTGCCGCTCTTAAGGCCCTTTGTATAATCCCATCCGGGCGATAAGCTCCCGAACCTTTTTCATCCTTATCGTCAGGTATTCCAAACAGCATTACGCCTGGTATGCCTGCATTCTGAACCTCTTCCAATTCCTTCAAAAGCATATCTATGGACATATGGTAAACATCAGGCATTGAAGGAATCTCTTTTTTTATTCCGGTTCCCTCCACAACAAATAAAGGATATATAAAATCATCCGCCGAAAGGGAAGTCTCTCTTACAAGCCTTCTCATATTGCCGGAAGCGCGAAGGCGCCTTGGTCTTTTAATCAATTCCATCATATCTCCTCCGTTAACTCCACAAGTTTATTCACTAAACCTTCTATAGTAAAAACATCTGC
>JAUZPS010000346.1 GCA_030705945.1 Bacillota bacterium | reverse complement strand
TGTATCTTTTTATTTGAAAAATTAAAGCTTAAAAAATAATAATATTTTATGATAAAAAGCTAATACTATATAAAAAGCACTATTAATCTTACATTTGACGGAGCAAAATAACGAACGCTTTAACGTTATTTTGAGATAGGCAAATGTAAAAGATTAATTGCTTTTTATATAAATTAAAATCATTATTTATCTTACATTTTGAGTACCAAAATGATAAACGGTTTAACGGATTTAGCGATTTATAAAATGTAAAAGGTTTGTTGATTTAAGTATATTTGTATGTAAGGTAGTATCAAAAAAAACTTAGCAACTGGGAGTTTCAAAAACTTGATATAATGGGGTTTTCATCATACAAAACTTGAACAAGGAATTTTTTGAAACTCCCTAATCATTTATATTCGATGCTGCCTGATTGATTGAATTATATAATATGTAAAATGATTGATATCAATATATAAAAAATGTTTTGAATTTTTTTAAATTTATGATATAATGGTGTAGGCAATTAGTCAAAGTTTGGATACAGGGCTATTAAAGTTTCTGTATCTAAAGATAACGAACTATAAACTTTGGAAGTATAAAATAACTTCTGCAGTAGTCAAGTTCAATTCAATATTTCGTTATCTATATAACCATCACATTGTAAAATTTAATTAAACTGTAAGGAATGAATGAAAGGCTTAGCAATTATTTACAATACTAATGTTGAGAGGTGATTTCAATGAGTTTAAAATCTCAACCATATGCAGAAAACGGCGTTATGCTTTCTAAAGAGTCCTTAAGTGTTGGAGATGAAGTTACTATAACTTATGAAGGCTTATTGGCAAAGAGCGGCGCAGATCAGATTTTTATGCATATTGGATATGGAGACAATTGGTTGGAAAGAGACTTCTTACCAATGGAAAATGAAAATGGTATATTTAAAGGAACGGTCAAATTAACACATCCTGAAGTTCTTAACTTTTCTTTCAAAGATAGCGCAGACAACTGGGATAATAACTCAACACAAAATTATTCTTTTATGATTTCGGAAAAATCTAAAGCTACAAAACAATCAAGCACAAAATCTACTTCAAAATTAACTGCTGAAGTTATTAATGAAATAGATGATGTTAAGGAAAATAAAAAGCCTGTAAAAGCCTCGGCAGAAAAGAAAAGTTCGGTTAAAGTAAAGGCTAAATCTACAGAAACAAATGAATCAAAAGCAACTGCAAAAAAAGCTGCAAAAACAGATGATGGAGCTGTAAAAGAGGCTTCAACGAAAGCTTCGACAAAAACAACGGCAAAAGCAGCAAAGCCAACAAAAGCAACAAAAGCGTAAAAAAATCCGAGGATTAATTTTGACGCTCTAGATAGAGATAACCAAATGTAAAGTTTTTAGTTTTATACTGGTTCGCTTCGTAAAGCCATTTTTCGGCTTTGGGGCAACTAATAAAACTAATTTTACGTTTGGTTATCTTTTTTATTATATAAAAAGCACTATTAATCTTACATTTGACGGAGCAAAATAACGAACGCTTTAACGTTATTTTGTGATAGGCAAATGTAAAAGATTAATTGCTTTTTATTTAGGAATGATTGAAAAATTAAAAGGTTAATTGATTCTGTTCATAATTATTGTCATTTTTTTTATTCATGAATATAATAAAACAGGAATATTTTATGGATACCACCTGTATATATTAGTTGTTGCAGAAGCTTAGGTTTTATTACTTGTTTTGTAAGTTTAAAATTTAAAAATAAAGTTTGCGACAAAAAAAGAGCCGAGCGTTAAGTTGACATAAAAATCAAAAATAAAGTAAAAGTTTTCTATGCGCAATTAATTAATATACAGTTTGATATCTACATGGGAAGTGGAAATTTTGACAATATATGTTGTTCGACATGGAGATTCTTTATACTCTATATCACAGAAATTCGGCATAAGTATGGACATCATCAGTTCAGTTAACAAACTCTATGAAATACCGTCGCTTGTTATTGGCCAGGCTTTAGTGATACCAACTACAGAGACCGTATATGTTGTTCAACCAGGCGACAGTTTGTGGTCAATTGGAAGAAAGTTTGGAATAAACTATGAAGCTCTTGCAAGATATAATAGGATTCCATATCCATATATACTTCAAGTGGGAATGACATTAAGAATACCCGAAGCAAGTAAAAATTTTGGGTATATTGAGGTTAATGGCTTCATAGAACCATCTACAACTACAGAAGAAGTTAATACTGTAAACGAAGTTGGAAGATATTTGACTTATATAAGCCCTTTCAGTTATCAGGTTAATGCAGATGGTACTATTAATGATATTGAAGATTCTGCTATAAGAAATACAGCTTCAAATTATAATGTCGCTTCATTGATGGTTATTACCAATTTTAGCGAGGGCAATTTCCGGACCGAACTTGCTCATACAATCCTGACAAACAACGATATACAGCAGAAACTCATAGATAATGTTTTAGCCACAATGAAAGACAAAAAGTTTTACGGGCTTAATATTGATTTTGAAAGAGTATTGCCTGCAGATAGAGAATTGTATAATAGTTTTTTGAGAAAGATGGCGCAGACGCTGCACAATAACAATTATGTACTCTCAACATCCCTTGCTCCCAAGATTTCTGCAACACAGGTCGGGGAATGGTATGAAGCTCACGATTATCCAGCTCACGGAGAAATAGTTGATTTTGTAATCATAATGACATATGAATGGGGATGGTCGGGTGGACCTCCTATGGCTGTGGCTCCAATTAATTCAGTAAAGAAGGTGCTTGATTATGCTGTATCGGTAATACCTCCTAAAAAAATTATAATGGGTATGCCGTTGTATGGGTATGACTGGAAACTTCCTTATGTTCCAGGCGGGCCGTTTGCAGCCCGTGTTAGTCCTCAGAAAGCATTAAGTATTGCTTCTAATTATGGTTCTATAGTAAAATATGATCAGGTGGCGCAATCACCATTTTTTAACTACTATGATGAAAATAAAGTCAATCATGTAGTTTGGTTTGAAGATGCCAGAAGCGTCAGAGTAAAGTTTCTTACAGCTGTTGAGTATGGGCTAAGAGGTGTAAGTTACTGGCTTCTGGGCCAGTCATTCCCACAGAACTGGGCAGTGCTGGATGATATGTTTAATATTGTTAAAGTTTTATAAGAAAATTATTATATTTAAATTTATATTTATATAACTGGCGCTTTTTAACATAATAAATTTTTTATCGTATTTGTGATGTTAAAAAGCGCTTCATTGAAAACCTTTCAATATCAAAATTTATTAAGAGATATAATATTCAGGGGGATATTTTGTGAAATTACAACTATTGTTTAATATTTTATTATCAGTTTTATCATTATTTGCTGGAAAGATAATTTCCCAAAAAATTATTGATAAAAGAAAAAGAGTAGTCTTAAATTTTACATTTTTTATTTTATGCATTCCAACATTAATGCTTCTTATTGTACCAATTTTTTTTGATACTGTTTGGATTGTTGAGTTAAGCGCAGTTCGGGGATCGGAATTTTTAACAGTATTATGCGGCCTTTTTATAGGATTTGTTGTAAACAATAAAAATTCCAATATTAGCGTTATCTTGAATAAATACAGGAAGTATTTTTACTTGGTTGCAATACTTATACTGATACCCCAATACATAAACTATTTCCCGATAATGGTAAACTATGATAATTTCAAAGATGAATGGAGAGATGGGGTTTGTATCCAGTCTGTGGATTATACCTGCGCGCCTTCTTGTTTGGCGACTGTTTTTAATTTTTTCGGTGAAAAAAGAACTGAGGCTGAGGTTGCGAAGTCAATGCAGACAAGCCGTTCAGGCACTAGTATTAGCCAGATAGTCAGATACGCAAGGGAAAATGGATTTAAATTGAACTGCAGAGTATCGAAAGATCTCGAGGGTGTCAAGGCTCCATCAATACTTGATGTTGAAGTTAGCGGCATAGGGCATGTAATTGTATATTTAGGAAGTAAAAATGGTAAATTTGTTATTGGAGACCCACTTGCAGGCAAAGTAATAATATCAAAAGAACAATTACTTGATAAATATAAATTTAGTGGCCTTTTATTGGAATTTACTGCATTAGAGAAAAATTTGAAGTAAATTTAACCAAAATGAACGATTGAAAAAATATTAAATTAATGTTACAATATATATATATTAAAAGTTCTAATATTCATTCACTTGACAGATTAAAATAATGCGCAATATTATCAGTGTTTTGTAATAGAGGTTAATTACTTTTAATAAAACTATAAATTCATTTTAATTCAAACTCCTCAAAAAACTCTTAATTTCAAAAACTTATTTTCTTTACTATATTTTTCAATTATCCAATTAGGTTGTATCAAAAAAACTTAGCAACTGGGAGTTTCAAAAACTTGATATAATGGGCTTTCATCATACAAAACTTGAACAAGGAATTTTTTGAAACTCCCTTAATAAATGGTTAATTGTAATTATGGTATAGTTCAGTTAACTTTTCTTTGACCACGAAGGAATCTTATTTTCTGCCTTCGACTTTCAACTTAATTTTGAATGCTAATTATTTATTCTACATTATACATTCTATAATACTATTTATTAAGTTATTTCTTCGGTGTATTCTGTCTTCAAAAGAATTCATCGTGAGCTCTTGCATAATACAATGGATTGGGATTTTTGTAAGGAGGCAGTTTTATGTTTGGTATGAGAAGAATTTTTTATCAAAGGCTTGTCGCGTTCTTATTCGGCATAATGGTTATTCTTTCAACATATCTTTTTATGACCATGATCGGACTTTATATGTAGATAAAACTTTAATAAAACCAAACCTTAAATATGACTAAAGATAAAATTCTAAAGGATCGGAATATTCCGGTCCTTTTATTATTGGTTGTGAATTAGGGAGTTTCATCTATAAAATTTTATTTTATAAATTAGCCATAAGATATATAATAATTTATATGTTAAATTAAGCATATAATATAAATATATAACAGTTTGTATAGAAAAGCCATTTATGGCTGAAAAATGCGCTGTATAAACAGGCATTTTAGTTCGATATCTATGATGTATAATAAAATAATTATTAATCTTACATTAAGCAGAACAAAATAACGAATGGTTTTAAGGTGTTTTGCGGGGGGATTTATGAACAGTGATCCAAGTCAGAACAAGATTAAGGACTTAAAATTTTATATCCCTGAAGCCTTTAGATTTTATAGCATAAAAAATGAGTATCTAACTCCAATACTCTTTGTTTTAGCTTTGATAATTTTATTTGGAGGGGAATATATTCCTTTACCAGGAGCGCTGCGCATAATAGGAAGCTTTTTTATCTATTTCAGGTTGATATTAGTTAATATAATTTTTCTTATGTATTTATCAGCGTACTTAAAGGATTTAAATGGCGAGAAATACACACTTAAAGAAATAATTTTTCCCGATAGAAAAAAATTATCGAATATAATCACATTAGCTGTTATAAATCTCGTTTTGTTTTTAGCTTCAATATCTATTATTTTTTTTATACCAGCTATAATTGTTTACCTT
>JAUZPS010000345.1 GCA_030705945.1 Bacillota bacterium | reverse complement strand
TCAAATCTATGATATATATCTTTTGTGTAAATTCCTATATCCGTATAATATTTAAGAAGCACAAATATGACGGCAAGAACAAACAAAATCAGTTTAATCCGAAAAAGCTTTTTTACAGAAAGCCTAGAATAGCATAAAAATGACTTATACCATTTATAAACCTTTGAGCCCTTTTTAGGAGTAAAAATATTTATTCTGTCAATTACATCTACCAGAACTTCTATAGTACTCTGCTTTTTTTCACCAATCTTAAATTGTTTTACATCACTAACTGTTTTCCTAACAACACCAAGCGCAACTAAAAATAGAGATAAAATCACCGGTATCAAGAAAAGATTAGCAGATATGTCCATATGTAACCTCTCAATCTGAAGTTCTTTCTAGAAACAACATCATTCCGATATAAAACATCAACGCAAGCAAAAAACCTATCTTAACACCTATTCCATAGGGACTTGAATAAAATTCAATTGACTTTTCGCCTAAAGCTTTGTGATTAAATCGTTCGACAAACCAGGTTGCGGGCAGCAGAAAGATACTTAGGAAAATATAGGTTCTAGTTGAAGCGCTTAAATCCTTCTGATTCGCGATATCTATGAGAATTTCTTCAGTAGTGTTTTCAATCTGTTCCTTAATTACCTTATTTCCGCCTTTGTAATGAGCTTGTTTTATCAGATTGAGGAGCAATGAAACATATTCGTTCTTATAAGCCCTGTCAATCATTCTGAATGTATTGTCTATTTCATACATATCATTCTTTTTAAGAACATCATAAATCTTAACCATTTCACGTTTAACCGCTTTATCAAAGTCATTTAAGGAAACGTTTATTGCCTTTAAAATATTTGAATGTGTGATGTACCTACTGTTTATAATTTTAAAAGTTTCGGGCAGTTGGTTGTTAAACCTTGATCTGGCTACCATGGTAAATATATAAAATAATAAAACCGCGAATATAACTGCCATAAAAATATAAAATACAAGGATATACCAGATAACAGAGACAAGAGGTATAAATAGCGCTATGCTTAAAGCTACAGCTCCTAATATCGCAAAACATGCTACAGTCGCAAACTCAAGGTTTCTCTCATAAGAATAATTATTAAACATTCCTATTTTAAATGCTATGTTTTCAGCCAGTATGAGAAAATATCTGTTCCGCTTTAACCTTTTAGTAATCTCATGAAGAGTCTTTCTTTTATTTTTATTGATGCTATAGAATTGCTTTATTTTATATGAATTAAGCTGTTGAAATAATAATCTGACAATTAAAATAACGGCGATTATGGCCAGCAATATATAAATCATCGTAAACAAATTCATGTGAACGAATAAGTAAACTAGGCGTTTCCAGCCCTCAATGATCCTTAAAAGGACAGACATTTTAATTCACCTGCCTCATAATAATATTATTATTTATAAAGTTAATCTCTTATTTTATCGATCTTGTTTTATTTATAAATCAAGGTATATGTTTCGTGATTTAAAAGTTAATGTAAAATGTATATTTACGAAACATATAGATACGCAAACTTATTTAAAACTTTATGGTCCAGTATCTTTAAAGATTTATTTCCCGCTTTCAATAAAGTAAGACTTGAAGCCTTCTATTTCAGCTGCGCTTAAATATCTGGAGATCTTTGAAAAATACTCGCTAGAAGGCATGTTTTTTGGTATCCAATCATCTTTTTCCCTGTCATATTGAATAATTACATTGTACTTATAACTTTTTTTATAAATATATTTAAGTACTGCAAACTGAGCCATCCTTGCAAGGTTGTAAAGAATATCCTTAAAACGCCCTTCTTCAACCGGCGCAATAAAAGTTTCCTGCTCCACGTACTCTATTTCAACGATACTGTCTACAATTATCCTGCCATTTTCCAGCTTGGCAAGGTGCACAACCAAATCAATCCCTCTTGCTATATCAGCCTCTGCAACATCACTGTTGTTATACATTTCGGTCCTCATCATAAGATTTCTCAAGTTGGTAACCACTTCAAATGGAGTCTTCGAGTGAAGAGTAGCGCCAACGCCCGCGTTAAGCCTAAGGCTTGAGTTCACCAATTCAGCAACCTCAGCGGGCTTTGTGATTTCGCCGACATATATGACATCCCTGGCCATCTTGAGCATTATCTCAAAGAGCTGAGCAATTGTTCTATCCGGATTTTCAATAAGAGTGAGGACGTTTTTCCACGGATATTTTTTTCTTGCCTGAAGTTCATTCTGAGTATCAAGTATGCCAATACCCCACATATCAGGCACTTTTTCCATCATAGCAAGGAGGAAAGTCGATTTACCAACACCCATGTCCGAACCTGTTACAAAGTGGGATCCTCTGCCTTTTTGGTTCATTGTAAGAAAGCTGTAGACCAGATTATTTATGGTATGATATGTATCCCGCATTTCTTCAAGGGTTATTTTTGAAAGGTTGAATATTCTCTCGTTATAGTAAAGATCCCCTTCAGCCGTTGCGTTAAAGCCCGCCACAGTAATACGGCTGCTGTTATCTTTTGCGGTTACAAGTGTGGGATTGCTTTTGTCATAGTTTAGAACCGCGTTTCTTGTAGTCTTTTTTTGTATATTTAAAATGACATTCTCGTCTTCAAACCGCAAGAATTCAAGATGCAGCTTATTGCCTTTATAGACAATATAAACATAGTCTTTGTCAATTATTCCGATTTCACTTATTTTATGGTGCTGCAAAGTGTCAACGACATCCTGACCATAAACATCAGCATAAATGAATATAGAAAGAAGCTTCAGTTTTCTTGTCAAATCAAAGCGCTCGATTATAGTACTCTCTTCCTTTATGGCAATATCCCACATTTGTTTCTCTGAAACTCTGACAAAGAGATTATATTTATTTATCAATTCTGAAAGGTCATAGATGTCTAAAAGCATTTCAAAAACTGTCTGAACATTGTTGTTCTGAAGGGTTTTAAAATCAATAAACCTGTTGACGCCATCATCATCTAATTTATACAACTGCTTTAATATAATAGTATACTGATTTATAATGTGCGCCCTCACTTCTTTTCTACCTAGCGCCGCCTTGTCCTTATATCCTGAATACCTTTGAATTTCTTTCTCAGCTTCTTTTCTGTCAACGTTATATAGTCTTTGGTACTTGTCAGTGTCATTTAATATTTCATCAATTTCCTTCGAAATATTTTTAAACTCCTCAATATTATTTACCTTCAAAGGCTTCACCCCTATTTTCTAAAGAATGTAAACAACTTACCGGATTTTATGTCATTATTCTTCACGCTTATGCCTGAACCGTACCTTTTTATTAACAATTCCGCTAAATTCATGAGCTGCTCGTGAACTGAACCTGACTTTGAATTTTTGTTAAGTATATAGTTTAAAACAGAATGGTCATTACATTCATTAATCATTGAGATATCATAGTCCAGAGTAAAAATTTCGCTCATTAATCCCGCAGAATGCAAGATTCCTCTGACATCAGCCGCATTAAAACTAATTTTATCCTGAAATCTGTTCAATAAATATATCACTTTATTAGCATACTCCTTGTAAAGTTTGTTACTTGCCGCCATATCCACAACATTTTTGTACTGGTTTAAAACCACCACGATAACGTCTGATTTTTCAAAAAACTCGCGGGTTATAGGGTTATTTCCTGAAATAGTATCAAAGACGACAGCATCATATAACTTTACCGAAAAATCTATAAGGCTTTCAATAATGCCTTTATTAAGCTCAAAACATTCATTAGCTATAAGTATGTCCAATTCTGAGTTTATGGATTTTATACATGTGTCAAAATTGTCCTCTCTTAAAAGGCCGGCTCCGATAAGACTAATTAAGCTGTCAAGCCCCTTTAAAGCATGAGTATCACTGAAATAGTATTCAATATCCTGACAGAACTTATTAATATCGCCAAGCAGCACTTTCCCATTTATCAGCCTTGTCAACATCCCTGAAAGGTTAATTGCGCACTGTGTCTGCCCCATACCTTTTTTTGGCGCAGTAACTGAAATCATCATAAGCCGTCGCCTCTTTTCAATTAGGTAGTATCAAAAAAACTTAGCAACTGGTCGTTTCAAAAGCTTGATATAATGGGTTTTCATCATATAAACTTGAACAAGGAATTTTTTGAAACGCCCTTATCTTTCGACATTTATCTGGGGTTTTTGGTTGGAACTCAATGATTTTGAATTTGTGGCAGGAGCTTTTTGAATAGAGTTATCCTGAATATTTGTATTAGTCTGTTGAACTGAGGCGTTATCTGGCTTATTGATTGGCTCAACATCCACAATGGTTTGGTCCTTTTCATCTATTTTGATATGCGGAATTTTGGAAGACTGGGCGCTGTAGTTGAAGGTCTTTGGAGACGCCTTCTGACTTTCGTCAATATATAACCTTGTTTCGAGATAACCTAGTTTGCTCGCCAGCAAAACATCCCTGTAGTTGCTCTCGTCTAAAGAAAATATAAGTGTATAAGAGTCTACGCTTCCATCTTTGCTTTCAGATTTATATATTTTTCTGACTTTTGTTTTTGGAACCACTACATCATACGAACCATTTCTATAATTCACAATTAAATCAACTATATTGCCAGGTTTTACCTCTCCTGCAACAATACTGTGAACAGCAAATTCTTTTAGCCTGTCAAAATCGCCAAACCACTTCTGTTCTGTTGAAAGACTGTCTAAAACAATCTGTTCTCCAAATCTTAAATCCTCTTTGGCAATTTTATTTCTTATCATATCCAGGTCAACAGCCGCATTTCCCGCTACAAAATCCACAGGCGCATCTATTATCTTAACTTTACTGTTTATTATTTCGTCGGTAAGAAGTGTATACCTCGGTATCCCTTCCTTATCTCCAATGACGGCAACCCGAGTTTTAGGCATAGCCGCTACATCAACCTTTGCCCTTATATCCTTCTCCAATTTAGATGTCAATCCTGGAATTCTGATATTGTTAAAATAGTAGATTGTCCCGGCAAGGATCAAGAGGAACAAGGCGGTTAATAAAATGAATCTTTGGTTTTTCAGCATTAAATTCATTCCTTTCCTAAAGAATATATAAAAGATTAATTGTGGTTAATGTTGAGTTAGGTAGTATCAAAAAAACTTAGCAGCTTGTCGTTTCAAAAACTTGATATAATGGGTTTTAGTTATATAAACTTGAACAAGGAATTTTTTGAAACGCCCTTACTTATTCCTAAATAAAGAGCCTAATAAAACACCTATTTTACTTCCGGCATTTTTACCTTGAATTATATTGAAATGTGATAGTATCTTTATGTACTCGTCCAAATGTTTTTCAAAAGCTACTTTGGCAAAGTAAGAATTTAGATTCCTGAATCTCTCCCTTTCAGATTGATATTCAACAGATCCTATATATTTATTTCCTCCGAGAAAACTTTGCAGCAGGTTTTCTTGAAGATTTATTCCTTTCTTGTAATCATATGCGATTAATCTTATCTTTTCATCAGGTATAAGGTTCTTTTCCTTCATATACTGAAAATAAGCTTCATACTTCCTGATTTCATCAATGTTTGCCAAAATCGG